>JABJJH010000090.1 GCA_018660965.1 Rhodospirillaceae bacterium
AACCAACCACTCGTCGTTGCTTGTTCGCCAGTTCCGGTTTTAGAATACGAGATTTGTGATAATAGACCCGTCGGTCATTTTGGAAAGTTCGCAAACAGAGTTCCAAGATGATGTTTCCATCATCGTCATTCTGCAAAGTTTCTACTTTTTCTTCTGTGTATCTCATCCAACCCAACCACCAAGGATCTCTCAAAAATGCATCTTAGGTGCGTAGATGGGGACATCATATATGGTTTGATACACTAATGATACACCGATAATATATTAATCCTTAGTTCCCTGTTTTATATAGTATATTCTTATCACCTCAATCTATCCAGAATTGCCAACGGTCGTCGGTTTCGATGTTCATTATGGGGAGCCCCTATTGGTTCAAACCAATTTATGTAGAGATATTATCGACAATTTGAAAACAAATTGACCGTCAAAAAACAATTGGGAAAAATAACCGCGAGAGTTCAACGGAACGCTGGTCAGACCTGCGGCTATCCGAGTTGGAATCCAACAGCCGCCTCGATCGCCGCTCGCAAGTCTTCCGGCGGAAATGGTTTTTGCAGCACGGCGCTCGCGCCGACCTGAATCGCCACGTCCAACACCATGTCATTCGATTCGCCGGTTAGAACGATCACCGGCACGTCTGGGTTTGCCAGGCTTTTATGGCGGCGCAGTTTATGGATGAATTCGGTCCCGCTCATAACGTCCATGTGCAAGTCGCAAAGGATGACGTCGGGATTTTCAATTTGTGGATTGGCGAGCTGTTCGAGCCCTTCAAGACCATTTTCCGCCTCGGCAACGTTGGTTATGGCGCTTTCACGCAACAGGCGACGGATGATTTTTCGCATTATTTCCTGATCATCAATGATCAAAACGCGCAATTCACCGGCGGCTGAAAGAGTGGTGTTCATAAAAAAATTTCTCGTTTCCTGTGTTTTACATACTACGCACGATTAAACTGACCGAACGTGGCCCAAACAGGGCACTTATTTTCATTCTCTTAATAATCACTTTAAATATTTACATTCAACCTCAAATATAAAACGGCGACGATCCGCCTTACGCCAGCATCAATTCCTGATAGCCCCCGGCCGCGATCTCGTCGCAATGTTCGCGGTAATCGACGGCGCTGCCGCTAAATCGAGCGATGATGCGGGTTTGCTTACCTTCGACGTTCTGATTGATGCCGGTCATCCACGAATCGATTTCATTGGACAGCAGACCCTCGCTTTTCTCGATGACGAAATTGGTCCAATCCGCCACCGATTCCGGTCGCGCTTCGGCGCGAGTCAGGTTCCGGTCTTGCATATAGCCGATCAAATCCGCCACCCATTCGACGTTGTATTCAATGCTGCGCGGAATATTTCCAAGCGCGGTGTGCGGGCCCATAACCATGAACATGTTGGGGAAGCCCGCAACCTGCACGCCAAGAAACGTTTCCAGCGCGCCGCGCCATTTCTGTTTCAGGCTCTGCCCATCCATGCCCCTGATATCGATCCGGTCGAAGCTACCGGTGATGGCGTCGAACCCGGTTGCGTAGATGATAATGTCGAATTCAAATTCCCGATCGCTCGTTTCAAGACCCGTCGCCGTGATGCGCTCGATGGGCGTATCCACGATGCTGATCAATTCCACATTTGGCTGATTGTAGACTTCGTAATAGTGGGTTTCCTGCGGAACCCGCCGGGTGCCAAAACCATGTTCCTTCGGGATCAGCATTTCGGCGACCCTTTGGTCCGTCACCCGCTGGCGAATTTTCCCCGCGACGAAATCGGAAACGGCCTTGTTCGCGGCCCGGTCCAGCAGCATGTCGCTGAAATTGCCGACCCAGATGCCGAACCCCGGCGAGGCGTAGACCTTTTCCCAAAACGCCTGGCGTTCTTCTTCCGACACATCGAATGTGTTGCGGGGATCGGGGGTGTGCAGGAAGCAGGAAAATGTTTCCCGGCAGTGCTGAAACATCTCCGGGTAGCCCTTTTTAAGCTCGCGCATTTCCGCCGCGTCAATTTTTCGATTATGCAGCGGCGTGCACCAGTTGGGCCGACGTTGGAAGACGGTGAGATGTCCAGCCGTCTTCGCCACTTCCTGAATCGTCTGCACGCCCGTGGCGCCGGTGCCTATGACCGCCACCCGCTTACCTTCGAAGCTAACCGGCTCCTTCGGCCACAACCCGGTATGGAAAGCCTGCCCCTGAAAGTCGTCGACGCCGTCAATGCGCGGCCAAGTCGGTGCCGACAGCGGCCCCACGGCGGCAACCAGAAAGCGGGACCGGCATGTCTCGCCGTCCGACAAGGTAACCGCCCAACAGTTTTGTTCGTCGTCATAATGGGCCGCCTCAACCCGTGACGAAAACTGAATGTCCCGGCGCAGATCGAACTTGTCGGCAACATGGTTTAGGTAGCGTTCGGTTTCGGGCTGCGGCGAGAAATGCTCCGTCCAGTCCCATTCATCCAGCAATTCCTGCGAAAAGGAATAGGCGTAAGAATAGCTTTCGGAATCGAACCGCGCGCCAGGGTATCGGTTCCAGTACCAGGTGCCGCCAACGCCCGTGCCTGCTTCAAACACACGCACCCGCAGCCCCAATTCGCGCAGGCGATATAGCTGGTACATGCCGGATATCCCGGCGCCGATCACAATTGCGTCGTAGTCCAAATTCGTCGCCGAACTTGGGGCCGGACTTGGGGCCGAATCCAAGTTGGGTTCTTTTTCACCGGTTTTCGCGTGCATGGGGATTTCTCAATTTTGATATTTTGTTGTTCTCTGCGAAGGATCAATATCGGAAAAGACGCATTACGAAAAGAATTGAAGGGTTCCGCAAAGCGCGTCAAATACACGCAACCGCATAAACGTCATGCACGCCCTGCGGCAATCGATAATCCCGCCACGACACCTCGCCATCCTCGGTTCCGATGACTTGTCCGCCGCGCGTCACGCAGTACACGCTGGCCGCATCGGCAGGGTGCGCAGTAACGGCCATTACCGTGGATTCGGCCGCAACCCCATGATCGATGCGCCGCCACGTTTGCGCGATGTCGTCACTGCGATATAGCGATCCGGCAGTACTAAACGCCGCTTCCGACAGGCAGGCGTACATGACGCGCGGATCATGCGGCGAAACAATCACATCGCGGCAATAGGTCAGCGGCGAAAAACGGTCGATGTTCGTGTCGTACCAGGTGGCGCCACGGTCGTCGCTGCGAAACAGGCCCATGCGCAATGCAAGAAACGCCGCGCCCGGCGCCGCGGGACTGATGGCGAGCGCATGCGAATCGAGCATCCCTTCGCAATGCCCGCAATGGCGCCCGCCGATACTGCTTTGCAGATGTGGCTGTTCCGCCAATTCGATAAGCGACGCCGACACGTCGCGCCAGGTTTCACCGGCGTCGCTGCTGCGGATAACGCCGCTTACCTCCAACGCCGCATAGATATCGTCGGGTTGTTCCGGGTTGACGGTGATGCGAATGGTGCGCGAATCAAAGCCTTCGCGTTCACAATGGGCGGGCGATATGGCCTGGGGAAGTTTGCGCCAGTTGTCGCCGTTATCCTCACTGCGATACAGCGCAATCGGCGCTGTGCCCGCGTAAACAATATTGGGCTGCGTGGGGTGTATCGACATCGTCCAGATCACCGCGCCGCGATCCGGAAACCCGAGCCGTTCCCAATGATCACCGCCATCGGTGCTGCGGTATGGACCGTCCTGGGTGCCGACGAAGATCACGTTCGAATTGCGCGGGTGTACGACGATTGTGCGCACCTCGACATTTTCCGGCAGGCCATCGGTAACGGACCGCCACTCACGCTCGCCAGGGGGGAGGCAAAAGAGCCCGCCACGATACACACCCAGATTTTTCCCCTCGCCATGCCCGGCGCCCGCGAAGATGCGATTTTTACCGTTGGTCGTCATTGCTCACCCCCTACACCGCCAAGATACGAAGTCGAACTGTTGGCTTGAAAATTTCCCTGGTCAAGTTCGAACACTCTGTAATAAGGATTAAGAAAGCCGTTCAATTGGCCGCGAGCACAAAAACAAAGGGTGGGATCTATGACGGGAATCGCGAAAGGCTTTTTTCTGACGGCCATAGCCTATGGCGTTCTTGGGTTGGGCTTGGGTCTGGCGATGGCGATGAGTCAGGATCACGGTCAAATGCCAACCCACGCCCACACAATGGTGGTGGGGTGGCTGAGCTTCAGCGTGTTTGGAATATTTTATCATCTGTTCGCGGACTCCGTTCCAAAACTTGCCGCCACCATCCATTTTTGGCTGGCCCAAATTTCGCTTGTTGGCCTCATCGTCGGACTTGGGCTGCTGTATTCGGGGCGCCCGGACGCGGAACCCATTGCCGCCATATCTGCGATGGCCTACGCGGTTTCATTTCTTCTCTTCGCCGTAATCGCCGTTAAATCCACCCGATAACGCCGCCCCCTTACATGCCCTTTAGATGCGGCGATTCGGCGTGTTTTTCACGCAGGCGCGCAGCGGCTTTGCCCAGGAATTTTGTCAGGCGGTCGGCAGGGAAGTCGATTTGGCTAAGCGCGATTCCGGTGTCGAAGGTTTCCGCGTAATTCTGGATTTTGCCATCCACGATATGGAATTGACCGAAGCCTTCGAACACCACGCGCTTGCCCACCGCTCCGTCAACCGTTGAGGTGTAGCTGAACACGTATTGGGCGTAGCCGTATTCCCCGTCGCAGACCGGGTTGCGCATGTCCCACTTAAAACCCTTCGCCGTTCCCCAGAAATGCTCGTTGAGCATTTTCGCGATGGCGTCGGGGCCGCGAAACGGGCCGTAGAACCCGTCATTGTAAACGCTGTCCTCGGCGAACAACGCGCCCAGTTTGGCGCCGTCATTGGTTTCAACCGCCGTGGTGAAGTCCTTCAGCAACGCTTCAAATTCCATGATCTGCTCCTAACCCGGATACGCTTCCCTGAATTTCCGCATCGCGTCGATGTGGTCGTCGATGGTTTCCATACCCGCGTACATCGTGCGAACCGTCACGTGGGAAGCGCCCATGTCGGCCCATTGTTCCGCCTGGGCGGCCCATTCCTGCGATCCAGATTCGCCGATATGCACGGTGCAATCCATGCCCAGCGATGCGGGGTCGCGTCCGGCGTCCGCCGCCGCGCCGCGAAACACGTCGGCCAGCTTTTGCGCTTCATCGCCCGGCGACAGGCGCGGATTGTGGAACCAGCCATCTCCCAGCCGCCCGGCGCGCTTGATGGCGACTTCCTCGAACGCGCCGAACCATATGGGGATTGGCCGTTGCACCGGCAGCGGGTTGAGCCCCGATTCCTCGATTTGGTGCCACTCGCCTTTGAAATTGACGACCTCGTTGGTCCACAAGGCGCGCATCAACTCAATCTGTTCCTCCATGCGGCGGCCCCGGTTCCTGAAACTCTGGCCAAGCGCATCGAATTCCATTTCGTTCCAGCCGATGCCAACGCCAAGCCGCAACCGACCGCCGCTCAACACATCAAGTTCAGCGGCCTGCTTGGCGACCAGCACGGTCGGGCGTTGCGGCATGATGAGGATTGCGGTCGCGAATTCGATCCGCGACGTCACCCCCGCCAGAAACCCGAACATGATAAGGGGTTCATGAAATGAATTTTCGCGGGCGTAAAAGGCGCGCCAGTCGGATTCGACGGGCTTGGCGGTTTGAATGACATGGTCGATCAGGGTGATGTGATCGTATCCCATGTCCTCGACCGCTTGCGCGAAATCACGGATCACCACCGGGTCGTCGCCAATATCTGTCGTGGGAAACGCAACGCCTACACGCATGAGAATTTCTCCTTGGGGCTCATATTCAATACAGCCGACCGCCGACCGGCACCGATAAATCGGGCGCGATCAACACGACCTCGCCGTCGTCGTCGGGGAACCCCAACACCAGAATTTCCGACATGAACTTGCCGATCTGGCGGGGCGGAAAATTGACCACGGCGGCGACCATGCGGCCCGGCAAATCTTCGAGCGCATAGTGTTTGGTGATCTGGGCCGACGTCTTGCGCTCCCCCAGATCCGGTCCGAAATCCACCCACAGCTTGAAGGCCGGGTTGCGGGCTTCCGGAAACGCTTCGGCGCGCGCGATCCGACCGACGCGAATGTCCACCTTCAGAAAGTCGTCAAACGTAATTTCGGACATGTCAGGCGGCGGCCTTGCTGGAAAACCGGCCAGAAAACAGGGGTGGCAACCGGCGCGCCAGACTTTCCGCGCGGCCTAAATTACGGTCCAGCGCCGCCATGGTCGCCGCCATGTCCGGGGACTCGTCGCCGCGCCAGACCCGCAAGGTCGCCAGCCACACCGCCGCCAGCCCCTTTACCCGCAACGCGCCCGCGACGCCACTCGCGCCGATGTCGGCGGCTTCCAGCATCAGGGACAGGGAACAGAACACGCGCGGGGCCATCGCCAACGCCGACAGCGGGTCGCAGGCCTGCGCATCCATAATGTTCACGACGGCGGCGCGATGGGCGTTGAGGGCGTCGAAGCGCCGCATGAGAACATCGAACAACCGGTCGCGCGGTGACTCGTCACGCGGTGACTCGTCACTGGAAGCAGGATCAGCCCCGGCCAGAACCGCCGCGTCGACATCGTGCAAAAAAGCCGCAAGAATGGCGGGTTTACCGGGGTAAACCGCATGGACGTCAGCCAGGCTCATATCCGCCGCCGTCGCGATATCGCGCAGGGTCAGCCGCGCCCAGCCTGAGTCCGCCGCCGCCTTCAGCGCCGATTCCACGATATGTTTCGGTCGATCCGCTTTTCGCACCATGGCGTCACCCCATTTCCGATTGCGCGTCCATAAAGTCTACCATAGGGCGGCCCTCAACCAAACAGGCTCACCGGAACGCCGGCATGATTTCTTCGCCGAAGCGCCGCATGGACGCCAGATTGCGGTCCTGGCTCATGTCGCCGAACCCGGTCTGACACAGCAGGTGCTGGACGCCGGCGTCGCGAAGCTCCGCCACCTGTTCGCGAACCCGTTCCGGCGACCCGAACAACGAACCGGTCTCCAGCACATAGTCGACCGCTGTGTCGTCATCGACCGCCGGGTCGGCCCAGGCGTTCAACGCCGCCGGGTCGACCACGAAATCTTTCGGGTTATAGGCTTCACGAACGTGCATCATATGGTTGCGTGTCTGCAACAGCAGCGCGGCGAGTTCATCGCGAGCCTGGGCGTCAGAGTCGGCGATATAGACGTTGCGCCACAACGCGCATTGCGCCAACAACCGCGCACAGGTTTCCGCATCGTGACCGCCTTCCGCCAACCCGGCTTCGTACAGGGCCCAGCGTTCCCGGATGCGATCAACCGCCAGGCGCGAGGTCAGGACCGGAATGCCAAGACGCCCGCATTCGGTGAAGGATCCGGGCGAAATGACGCTGCGCCACAAGGGTGGCCCCGCGGGTTGATAGGGCTTCGGGCGAATCTCGGGCGCCTGCACATTATAATGTACGCCCTTGTAATCCAGCGCGTCGCCGCTCCAGGCGCGTTGCAGGATGTCCACCGTCTCGTTCATGCGTTCGCGGCTGTCTTCGCTGCGCAGACCATGGCCGACGAATTCGTATTCGTTATAGACCGTGCCCTTGCCGATGCCGATGTCGATGCGGCCCTTCGAGAGGTTGTCGAGCAGCGCCAGTTGCGTCGCCAGACGGACCGGGTGATGGAACGGCGCCTGCACCACGGCGAAACCGATGCGGACTTTTTCCGTGCGCATCGCCAGGGCGGCTGCGAACAACAGCGCGTCGTTGTAGACGCTTTCGCCGGTGAAGTAGTGTTCCGTCAACCAGACGTCGCTGAACCCCAGCTCCTCCGCGTAACAAACCTGCTCGATTTGCTGGTCGATACGCGCCGCGTCTTCTTCCGGCGACGGGGAAAGCGCCAGCGTAAGCCACCCGAATTTCATCGAAAATCTCCAAATATATAATTAACGCCGTAACTGTCCCGCAATTCAATCCATTACGCCAGCGCTTTAGCGCCGCGCCGTTTCCAGAGTCCGAAAACCCAAAATGTAATGCCGCGCCCCCCTTTTCGATATGCATGGGTATGCATGAGTTAGCATTTACGCGAATTGCGCCGCCCCTCGGCCCCATGCATGGGCGTGGTTTAATTAGGAATATAAGGATAAATATCCCGAATACAAGGGGCGCTCAGACTCTAAAATGAAGTGCAATACTCTAATCGGATAATGTTTCGCCGTGAGCAATCCATCCTTAATGGTCCCAATTTTAATTTAACTATTCACGGCGCGTCCGTAGCCGCCGCCGCCGGGCAATTCCAGAACAAGCACGTCGCCGGGCGATAAACGGAAGGGCTTGTTCGCTTCGACGTTTTCGCCGTTCAGGATGATTTTTTCCACGGCGCCATCCTCGCCCCCTTGCCGTCCGCGTGGAGGATATTTCAAACGTTGCGACAAAAGGACTGCGTACACGGTCTCCGCGCCGGTGACCTCTAATGCGATGCGTTGGCCCATTCCGCCGCGAAACTGGCCCGCGCCGCCGGAATTCAGCACAAAGGACTTTTCGGCGATTCTGATTGGCAGCGCCCGCTCCAGCAACTCAACGGGCGTTGTTGAAACATTGGTCGGAAAGCTCAACGTCGATATTCCGTCCGAACCCGGCCGTGCGCCTTGCCCGCCATTGAAAAAGAAAATCGTCGAAAATGGTTTCCCTTCCATCTGTCCCGACAGCGCGAATCCGTGCAACGGTATGCCGGACTCGGCTGGCACGCGATCTGGAATGGCCTCGGCGAGCGTGTTGAAAATCGCGCTCGTGCAGTAGTGCCCAACCGTGGCGCGCGCCTCCACAGCCGCTGGATAACGTGGATTCAAAAAACAACCTGCCGGCGCCGTAATGGTGATTGGCTTGGCGCCGCCTTCGTTATTGGCGATGTCGGGCTGCAACAAGCATTTTATCGCGTAGATGGAGTACGCCTGCGTGTACCCGAGGACGGAATTTAAGGGCGAGTCGTTTTGTGGCGAACTGCCGTCGAAATCGACAAATATCTGATCCCCTTCGATGGTCATCGCACACGCGATGGTGAGGGATTGGGTGGTGTCGAACGTATCGATGGGGGTTACGCTTTTATACACACCGTCGGGAATGGCCAAGATAGCGCGTCGCATCGAACGTTCCGTCAAATCGACAATTGCGCTCGTGATGCCGGAAATATCAACCATCCCATACTCACTTAACAATCTGTCGAGCCCGGATTGAATGCGTTCGCAGGCCCCGACCATCGCATGTATGTCGCCCATGACCTCATCGGCGACACGAACATTTTGGCGGATAACGCTGAACAGCGTTTCGTTAGGCTGACCAGCCTCATACAGCTTGAGTATTGGTATTTGGAGACCTTCTTCGTAAATATCCCGGTTGTCGGGCGCGCGCCTGCGTCCGCCGATATCCGCCATATGCGCGACAGCCCCGGCAATCCCAACAAGGCGATTGTCATGGAATACCGGTATGGCGATGGTCAGGTCCGGCAGATGACCTGTCCCGATCCAGGGATCGTTGCTGATGATGACGTCGCCGGGCTTAAGCGTTTCGGCGGGATAGCGTTGCAGAAAAGCGCGCACCGACATCGGCAGCGTGCCGATAAACGAGGGAATGCTGCGCGTGGCTTGCGCGACGGCCTGCCCGGTTGGATCCAACAACATGCAGGAATAATCGTGCGACTCGCGAACGACTGTCGAGAACGACACCCGGTGCAGGGTCAGGGCCGCTTCATCGACAACCGAAATCAGACGCGTCCAAAGCACTTCGATGGTAATGGGATCGAGGGTGTGTTCCATGTTACCGCTCCGCTGCTTTCGAGAGCTCGGCGATCAAATTAGCGTTTTCGTCCACCCAAAATCCGGTGTCGGGACCAATGAGAATACTGGTTTCACGCTCTTCAATGATCGCCGGCCCCTCGAACCTGGCGCCGCTGGAAAGCTTGTAGCGATCATAAACAGGCGTGTCGGCATACCCCTGATCCGCATTGAAATACATCTTTCGCGAACCCTTTAACGCGGTCCCCGGTCCGGTGGGCGCACTTTTAAGCGTCACTTCATCATCCCGTTTCGGGTGTTCGACGCGGGCGCGCAACGCGACAATTTCAAGCGGCACATTCGGTGGTTGATGACCATGAACAGCCCCATAGGCCGACGTGAACGCGTCACGCAGGATGTTGGCTAAAGGGCCGCCAAGCGTTTCGCCTTCGGGGATGGAAACCGTGACAGAGTATCCCTGCCCTTTGCAGCGCATATCAACGGACAGTCTCATCACGTTTGTGCCCGGCGCAGTGATCGACGATAAAATTCGTTCTCCGCTGGCTTTCATGCGGCTGCATTCGCCTTCGACAACGGACCAGTCGACGCCGTCAAGCGGCGAAAAATAGGCGGCTACCAAATCGACGGCGGCGGGCGCGGTCAGGCAACCGATGGCCGACGCCACCCCGGCGCCAAAGGGGTAAAGAACCTGACGTAGTCCCAATTTTGGCGCCATGCCGGCGGCGTGCACCGGACCTGCGCCACCAAACGCGATCATGGCGAACTGGCGTAAATCGATGCCCTTTTCAGCGGCATGGGCGCGCGTGGCGGCGGCCATGTGTTCGTTGACGACTTCATGGACGCCATGCGCCGCCTGTTCGATGGACATATTCAAGGGAACAGCCAAATGATCCTGGATCGCTTTCCGCGCCAGATCGACATCCAGGGTCATGTCGCCGCCGAGAAAATAACCAGCGTCGAGATAGCCCAGGACAAGGTCCGCGTCGGTAACCGTCGGCAATTCGCCGCCGCGGCCATAACAGGCGGGACCAGGGTCGGCGCCGGCGGATCGCGGGCCGACCTTGAGAAGGCCCAAGTCGTTGACATAGGCGATGGAGCCGCCACCCGCGCCGATTTCCAGCAGTTCTATCGCTGAAATTTGCAATGGGTAGCCGCTGCCGGATTTAAACCGGTGCGCATGGCCGACTTCATATTCATTGGCCACCGACGGTTCGCCGTTTTGTATCACCGAAATTTTCGCCGTCGTGCCGCCCATATCGAATGCGAGGGCGTTGGGTTGACTTAACGCAGTACGGGCGAAATAGGCGGCGGCGATGGCGCCGGCGGCCGGGCCGGATTCGATCATGCGCACGGGGAACCGCTGAACGACTTCTTTCGCCGGTCCCACGCCGCCATGCGACAACATGATCGCTGGGTCGCGGGGCATGTCCAGGGCGCGCAGACCATCCGCCAGGCGCGTGATATAGCGCTGCGCCAGCGGCTTGACGTAGGCGTCCACGACGGTCGTTGAAATCCGCTCGAATTCGCGAATTTCTCCGGCCACATCATGCGAAACGCTGATGGTCAATTCGGGAAAATGGCGCGCCGTGATCTCTGCGACGCGTGCTTCATGTTCGGGATGGGCGTATCCATGCAACAGGCAAATCGCGAGCGCGTCGATCTTGTGTTCTTCAACCAGGATGGTGATGACGGACAGGATTTGATCTTCGTCGAGCGGGGTCAAGACCACGCCGTCGAAGGTGATGCGCTCATCAATTTCCATCCGCCGGGACCTTGGGACCAATGGCGGCGGCATTTGAATATTCAAGTCGTAAATATCGTATCGGCCTTCCCGCCTCATTTCGAGCGTGTCTCGAAATCCACGGGTCGTAATCAACCCCGTGCAGGCGCCAGCGCCTTCCAGAACCGCGTTGGTGGCGACGGTCGTTGCGTGAATAAGGTCGGAGACGCTTTCCGGTGTTGCGCCATGTGACGCCAGGATTGTTTCCGCGGCGTTCAACGATCCCGTCGATGGGTCGGCTGGGGTGCTTGATACTTTGGCGAAACGAACGGCGCCGGTGGCCTCGTCCAACAACACGACATCGGTAAACGTGCCGCCGACATCGATGGAAAGGCGGCAAGACGGTTGAGACATGTTCTAAAGTATCCTGCCAATACGGGTCATGTGAAAGGTGACGGCATTGCTTATGGAGTTAACAGAACCGACACGTATAATTTGGCGAATTCAACGCTTGAAATCAAACCAGGATCAACAGGAGTTCATTGCGCAATGTCCCCGAAAATTTCCGAATTCGCTCAGACGACGGGCGGATCCACCGTTGTCGCCATGCGCCGCGCCGCCGATGCATTGGAAGCGAAAGGCATGAGCATTGTTGATTTTGGCGTCGGCGAACCCGATTTCGACGTGCCGCCGCCAGTAAAAGAGGCCGCCATACAGGCCATTCAGGATGGCAATGGAAAATACGTGGACCCCGCCGGACTGCCGGAACTCCGCGACGCTATCGTCCACTACGAACAATCGCGCCATGGACTTGCGGCGACCCCCGGCAATATCGTGGTGACGAACGGGTCCTATGGCGCCTTATCGACAATCATGCGCGCTGTCCTTGACCCTGGCGACGAGGTTCTTGTGATCGAACCCTGCTGGGGGCCGTACCGGCAAATGGTCAGGCTGTCCGGCGCGACGCCAATCGGGGTGGCGATGCCGACAATCGAGGGGCGTTTCATCGTCGATGCGGAGCGCATCGCCGCCGCCGTCACGCCGAAAACCCGGGCGATTATCGTGAACTCTCCCTGGAACCCGACAGGCCGGGTTCTCTCGCGCGACGAATTAACCGGGATCGCCGAAATCGCGGAACAGCATGATTTGTGGATCATCGCCGACGAAGTGTATGGCGAACTCGTTTACCAAGGCTCCGAACATATATCAATCGCATCGCTCGGCCCGGACGCCGCGGAACGGACCGTCATCGCCACCAGCCTGTCCAAGTCCTTCGCCATGACCGGATGGCGGCTTGGGTACTGTATCGCGCCGGACGCGCTGGCGCCCGTTTTGACAAAAATAAACCACACCACGACGCGCTGCGCGGCCAGCATCAT
>JABJJH010000244.1 GCA_018660965.1 Rhodospirillaceae bacterium
TGGTCCTGGTCGATTGATTCACGAATGGTCAGGACTTCCTGGTCGGTCAGGTCCTGCACTCGCCGATCATTCGGTATCTTACACGATTCACAGATTTCCATGGCTTTGGACGATCCAATACCGTGGATATAGGTCAACGCTATGATGACCCGTTTCTGCGTCGGGATGTTCACGCCTGCAATGCGCGCCACGCCACATACTCCTTCAAGTTATGAGATGCCTTCCGGCTTCCGAACCCGGTTTTAAACCGTTCCGCACCCAATCCATAATCGCTGAGACACGCCCCGCTGGGCGCGCGATTATAGGTAAATGCGTTGAACTGTCAATCACCGCCCGTCAATCAGAATCGTCTCTATTTCCTTCGTTACATCGCCCATGGCCTTTTCGCCATCGACACGAACCAAAAGTCCCTTCTTCGCATAATAGGGAAGAATGGGCGCGGTCTCCGAATGGTATACGCCTAAACGATCACGGATCGTTTCTTCCCTGTCGTCTGAACGCACCTCGAACTCGACACCGCCACACTTGTCACAGACACCATCGCTTTTTGGACGTTTGAAGGATTTGTGATATCCCTCTCCGCAATTGGCGCAGGCGAAACGTCCTGTCAGACGTTCCATCAACACCTCGTCATTGGTGTGAATTTCGACCACCGTTCCAACTTCCAGGCCCCGTTCTTCGAGGATCCGGTCGAGTTCCTCGGCCTGGTTCGTCGTGCGGGGAAATCCGTCCAGAATATAGTCCGTATCGGGCTCGCCACGTTTCATATGCTCCGCGACGACTTCGACCGCGATTTGGTCCGGCACCAACTGGCCGGAATTCATGAAAGTCTCCGCCGTTTTGCCCAGGCTGCTTTTCGCCGCGATTTCGTCCCGCAACAAATTACCCGTCGACAAATGAACCGCGCCCAGTCGTTGTTCGAGACGCTGCGCTTGTGTCCCTTTTCCTGATCCAGGAGGCCCGATCAATATCATGATCACCCGCGCCTCCCTCTTAACTTCGACTTCTTAATGAGGCCTTCGTATTGGTGGGCCAGCAAATGCGAGTGAATCTGCGCGACCGTGTCCATGGTCACGGACACCACAATCAGCAAGCTCGTGCCACCAAAATAAAACGGCACCGCATACTGGGAAATCAGAATTTCCGGCAGGATACAGACAATCGACAGATAGGCCGCGCCGGCAACGGTCAACCGGGTCAGGACATGGTCCAGGTAATCCGCCGTATTCTTGCCGGGGCGAATGCCTGGAATGAACCCGCCGTATTTTTTCAGATTGTCCGCCGTTTCTTCCGGATTAAATACGATGGCTGTATAGAAGAACGCGAAAAACACGATCATTCCGATATACATGCCCATGTATAGCGGTTGGCCGCGCCCCATCAATGCGGACATCGTGGTTAACCAATCCGGCCCCTGGCCACCGCTGAATCCCGCGATGGTCAACGGCATCAGCAGAATCGAGCTCGCGAAAATCGGCGGAATAACACCGGCCGTATTCAACTTCAGCGGCAAATGCGACGACTCGCCGCCGAACATCTTGTTGCCCATTTGCCGCTTCGGATACTGCACCACCAGACGACGTTGCGCGCGTTCGACAAAGACGATGAACGCGATGACGCCAACCGACATCAGGATCAGGAAGATAATGAGGATAGTCGAAATGGCGCCCGTGCGCCCCAGTTCCAGGGTGCTTGCCAGCGCCGACGGCAAATTAGCGACGATTCCGGCGAAAATAATCAGCGAAATGCCGTTCCCGACGCCGCGTTGCGTGATCTGTTCACCCAACCACATGAGGAAAATCGTACCGCCGACCAGACTGATAACCGTCGTGGCGCGGAAGAAGAAACCCGGGTCAATGACCGCCGACCCGATGCTGCCGCTCATGCCTTCCAGACCGACCGAAATGCCATACCCTTGCACCGTCGCCAGTAGGACCGTGCCGTAACGGGTGTATTGATTGATTTTCTTCCGACCGGATTCGCCTTCTTTTTTCAGCGCCTCCAGCTTCGGTGACACCGCCGTCATCAACTGCATGATGATTGAGGCGGAAATATACGGCATGATATTGAGCGCGAAGATCGTCATCCGCCCCAACGCGCCGCCAGAGAACATGTCGAACATTCCAAGAATGCCCGCCATTTGCTGACTGAAAATTTCATTCAGAACAACCGGGTCGATTCCCGGCAACGGGATGTAGGTTCCCAACCGGTAGACGATAAGGGCGCCCAGCGTAAACCAGATACGCTTCTTCAGTTCCGTCGCCTTGGAGAAGGCGCCGAAATTAAAGTTCGAAGCGAGTTGTTCTGCGGCGGATGCCATCTAATACGGTCCCGTAAACCTATGCGTCTTCGGTCTTGTCGTCTTCGGTTCCAGCGTCCGTATCGGCCGCCTTGGCTTTTTTGGTCTTCTTGGTTTTTTTGTCTTCGTCTTCCACCTTGGGCGGCGCCAACATGGTAACCTTGCCGCCTGCGGCTTCAACCGCCGCCACGGCGCCTTTGCTGGCGCCCGCGACCACGATATCTACTTTTGTCTTCAAGTCGCCTTTTACAAGCAGGCGGACGCCATCTTTCAAGCGTCGCAACACGCCCGCTTCCACAAGCGCTTCGCCGGTGATCTGGCTTTTTGCGTCGATTTTCTTCGCATCGATGGCGGTTTGCAGGCGTCCGGTGCTCAATTCGACATGATGGCGGCGAAAAATGTTGGTGAACCCGCGTTTCGGCAAGCGCCGATACA
>JABJJH010000089.1 GCA_018660965.1 Rhodospirillaceae bacterium
TCGCTGACGCCTTGCGCGGTCTTCCGCCATATGGCATACGCTTTTCCAATGCCGCCGTAGCTCAGGGGTAGAGCGCACCATTGGTAATGGTGAGGCCGACAGTTCAATTCTGTCCGGCGGCACCACCATTTCTCTGCATCATGTCACATGTCACCGGCTCACCGGCGCCGTCTGGCGGCCAATCGGGGAGGCGTGATGAAGATAGTGTGCACCCTTCAATACGCATCCCCAATCGATCCTTAAGGCGTTGTTTCTACGCCGATTTCGCCAATTGTATGGATTCAAGCGTTATCGGATGCAAGGCGTCGTAAGCCATTTGCTCGATGGCTTCGTTCTTGTCGCACCATAAAACGTCCATGACGAGATTCGTTTTACCGCTGGACCGGCCCGGATAAAATTCGGTCATAAGCTGCTGACATTTTTGAAAACCACACGCCTTGCCATAACGGCGTCCACTGACCATGAAGGTCACGTAGTAATCAAACAGAAAATGCCGGAGCGAAAACGCGCGGCCAAGCCGACTAACCAATCCGCCCAGATTGTATCCGCGCCAATCGGGATGAACCCAACCGCCCCCTCCGAAATTCACGCGTCCACGAAGCACCGGCAAGTCGTTTTCCAACTTTAAACGCGTGTAGTTGATCATCGGAAGCCTGTCGCCAAAGAGACGGTAGGTGCCGACATAGTCCAAGATGAAATCTTCCGACAATGCCAAACGGTCAGCCTGGCAGGCCACGCGTCGACCAGATTTATCCTGGAAATAAAGCCAAAAGGCGTTTTCCGGTTTCAGGTCATTGAAATCCGGATCATGCGTCTTGGCGACGCCCGTTGTCGCCGGCGCCGATTTTAACAGGGCCTTCCAATTCGACATGTCGGAGTCGACGCCAATTTCCAAACCAATCTCATCGAGATAATCGACCACCATATCGAGATAGGATTGGACGGTGTCCAATTCCTCGAGAGTCAATGTGCTCATCTGCTTTCTCCTTATCCTTGTTAAGCTCGAACAGGGGTAAGGTTAGACAGCGCAAATAGAGGCGTAACTAACAAATCTCTCTAAACGATAAAATGTACAATAATTATTGATATAAGAGTATTTATGCCGAAATTAAGCCGTCTCCGAGCCATAATACCGCACGGCGGCGCCCGGTGTGACCAGCCCGTCGCGGATGTCGGCGGCAACCGATTCGGGGTCGCGGTCGCGTGGGTCGCCAATGCCCGCCCCGCCCGGCGTTTCCACCATCAGGCGCTGGCCCGAGGGAATGGTCTGAAACCCCTTGCCCTTCAACACCGCGCCCGATGACAGTGTGATCCGTCCTTTCGCCCCGTCGCCGCCGCCGTCATGGCCGCGGGCCGGGTTGTCGATGCGGTCGAAGGCGGCGAGCAGTTCAAAGTCCTGACCGTCGCGATTCTCAATTTCCAGATATTGCCCGTGTCCGCCACGCCTTTGACCCGGTCCGCCGGAATCGGGCCGCAGTTCCTTGCGCCAGAACACAAGCGGCGCGATGGATTCCAGTATTTCAATGGGGCTGGCCCGCACGCCGCTGGGATAGGCGGTGGCGGACAATCCGTCCTTGGTCGGGCGCGCGCCCGTGCCGCCATTGGTGACGGCGGTGACCACATAACCCGCGCCGGCTTCGTTCGCGCCCAGCGAGCGTCCGCGCATGTTGATGTTGTACAGGCAGGAGGTGCCTTCGGCCGGGGTGCGTTCCGGCGCGGCCTGTCGCAGGCACCCGAACACCACGTCGGGCAGCAACTGGCCCACCACATGGCGTGAGGATACGGCGGCGGGTTTCTGCGCGTTCAGGATGCATCCCGACGGCGCGGAGACGCTCATCAAGCCCAACGACCCGGCGTTGTTCGGCACGTCGGGCGCGACGATGCAGGACAGTCCGAAACAGGTATAAGCGGTCGTGTAGGACAGCGGCACATTGATGCCGAACCGCGATTCGGGCGAGGTGCCGTCGAAATCCACATGAATGCCGTCATCGGAAACGGTCACCGCCGCGCACAAATCCAGCGGCGCGTCGTAACCGTCGATCCGCATTGTGTTGTGATAGACGCCGTTCGGCAACTTCGCCAGTTCCGCCAACACCGCCGCGCGCGAGCTGTCTTCGATATACGCGCCCAGTTCAACCAGATCATCGAGCCCGAATTCGCCCATCATCTCCGACAGGCGCTGGCAGCCGATGTCGTTGCACGCCGCCAGGGAATACACGTCGCCTTCGGATTCCACCGGCTGGCGCGTGTTGGCGCGCACAATGGCCAGCAGGGTTTCGTTCATCACGCCCTGATCGGCCAGTTTCAGAAAGGGAATGTAAATGCCTTCCATGTGCACGTCGGTGGCGTCCGGGCCAAACCCGATGCCGCCGATGTCGATCAGATGGCTGGTGCAGGAAAACAGCGCCACCATTCGCCCTTTATGAAAGGCCGGCGTCGTCAACACGAAGTCGTTGAGATGCCCGGTGCCCATCCACGGGTCGTTGGTGATGTAGATGTCGCCCGGCTTCATGGTCTCGGCGGGGAAATAGCGCAGGAAATGCTTCACCGACTCGGCCATGGAATTCACATGCCCCGGCGTGCCGGTGACGGCCTGGGCCAGCATCCGCCCGTTCATGTCGAACACCCCGGCGGACAGATCGCCGCATTCGCGCACCATGGAGCTGAACGCGGTGCGCAACAACGTCTGCGCCTGTTCCTCGACCACCGAAATCAAACGGTGCCACATGATTTGCGAATTGATCTGGCTAAGGCCGGTGGGCATGGGAAGACAACTCCTGGGGGTGAAAACAGTATAGGGCTTTATCGATAAACAGCGGCGCCATTGTCGCAGCCCCACGCCAAAAATCCATGGCCGATGTGGGGTGCGTGAGAAACGCCGATTCCGTGAATTCCTATTTGGTTACAAGGGGTTGCCTTGTAAAAATCTACTCTATTTTGGTTAAGGTGTTGAATTGGCAGGTGTTTCCAGATTTACCCCCTTTATATTGTTAGCATTGATTAGCATTAGTTATCATTTTTGCATCCGCCGCGCCGCCCGCGTCTCTGCAGGTCGAGGCAGCCGAAAAGTGTGAAGACTCCATCACTCCCAAGCTATGCGTCACGCCCGCCTTCGCGAGCATGACGTTGATTTCTGTCAATCAGCTTCGCTCCTCGAAAAGGGAATTTGCAAAATTTCCGTTAATAGGAATATAGTCAAGAAATTTTGTAAATCAAGATCGACTTTAAAAAAAAACAGCTAACAAGGGACACTTAGAACCAAAAGAATTTTTCACCGCGATATCGCATCGTCGAGCTCCTTACACTCGGTTATTGCGAACCGTCACCATTATCCGTAAGCACACTTATGAAATTGTTGGTCCAGCTTAGCACGTCGTCGCGGCTCAGATCGTCGAACATTTCGCTCCAGCGTTCCTTGCGTTCGTCCAGCGGCATGTGCAGCGCAGTTTGCAGGGCTTCTCCGGTGGCTTCTATGTCGTAGGGGTTGACGATGACCGCCGCGGTCATCTGGATTGCGGCGCCGGCGAAACGGGACAGCACGAGGACGCCGGGGTCGTCGGGGTCCTGGGCGGCGACGTATTCCTTGGCGACGAGGTTCATGCCGTCGCGCAATGGCGTGACCAGCCCGACCCTGCTGGCGCGGAAAAACCCTGTCAGGGTTTCTCGCCGGAACCCCTTGTTGAGATAGCGCGTCGGCACCCAGTCGAATTCGGCGTAGGCGCCGTTGATGTGACCGGCGGCGGTTTCCAGTTCATGGCGCAAATTGATGTATTCCGGGACGTCTTCTCGTGACGGCGGCGATATTTGCATGAACACCACGCGGCCGCGATTATCCGGGTAGTTCTCCAGCAGATGTTCGTAGGCGGCCATGCGCTGGATCAGACCCTTGGAGTAATCGAGGCGATCCACCCCAATGATCATGTCGCGCCCGCCAAGACTGTCCATGAGGCGCCGGGTCATGCGGGACTTGCCTTCGACTTCGGAATATTGGGCCACGTTTTCGGTGTCGACGCCGATGGGGAAGGCGCCAATTTTCGTGGTTGCGCCGAACGCATGCGCGGTTCCGTCCGGATCGACGCGGCCGCCGATTTCATGGGTGATGTAGGACACGAAGGCGCCGAGATCGCGTTCGGTTTGAAAGCCGACCAGATCATAGGCGAACAGCGCGCGGACAATAACGTCGTGTTGCGGCAATGCGCGGAAAATTTCCACCGCGGGCCAGGGCGTGTGCAGAAAAAAGCCGATCTGTTGGCCGCACCCTGCTTGCCGCAATTGTCCGCCCATGGGGATGAGATGAAAATCGTGCACCCAGATGATGTCGTCGGGCTGCAGCAAGGGCAACAACTGGGAACACAACAGGCTGTTGACGCGGAAATATCCGGCCGAGTAGCGGCGGTGAAAATCCACCAAGTCGAGCCGGTAATGGACCAGCGGCCATAACGTGCGGTTGGCGTAACCGAAATAGTATTCGTCGTAATCGGCCTGTTGCAGATCGACTGTGGCGTAGGTCACGTTGTCGGCGGTCGCGGTGTGCATATTCATCGACGAATCGTCGCTGACTTCGCCGCTCCACCCGAACCACAGCCCGCCGAGACGGCGCAGAGCCGCGTTGAGCGCGACGGCGAGGCCGCCTTCGCTGCCCTTGTTCTTCGCGCTGCGGTCGATGGAGACCCGGTTTGATATAAGGACCAATCGGCTCAAAATGCGGACTCCCAGGATCGCGATAGCCGGGTGGCGGAATTTATTAAACCGACCATTGAGTAGGTTTGCGGGAAATTGCCCCAAAGCCGCCGCGTGTCGGGATCTACGTCTTCAGACAGCAGGCCCATGGGGTTTCGGCAGGCGAGCATGTTTTCGAACAAGTCGCGTGCTTCCTCGACCCGTCCCACGGCGGCCAGGGCGTCGATGTACCAGAACGTGCAAATATTGAACGACGTTTCCGGCATGCCGAAATCATCGGGTCGATTGTAGCGATACAGGTAAGGACCCCGGCGCAATTTCAACTCCACGAAGGCCAGGGTGCCCAAGAAGCGGGGATCGTCTGACGGCAGGAATCCCAACTCGCACATCAACAACAGGCTGGCGTCGGGATGTTCGCCGCCGAAGGCGTCGGTGAAGCTGTTCAGCTCTGCGTTCCAGGCGCGTTCCAGAATACCGGCGCGAATCAGATCGGCGTGGTTGCGCCAATACGCCGCGCGGTCGGTTTGCTTCAGGCGTTCGCAAATACGCGCCAGGCGGTCGCACGCCGCCCAGCACATCATGCTGGAAAAGGTGTGGACTTCCTGACGGGTGCGCAATTCCCACAGCCCCGCATCCGGCGCGTCCCACCGTTTAACGGCCTGTTCGCCCAATCGCTCCAATCGTTTCAACAGCGTGGCGTCGCCGGGTTTCGACAGTCGCTGGTCGAAGAACGTCTGCGCGCAGGCGAGGATGACGCTGCCATAGCCGTCGTTCTGAACCTGGGTGTAGGCGCCATTGCCGACGCGCACCGGGCCCATGTTGTTGTATCCCTTGAGCGTGTCGATTTGGCGCTCGTCCAGTTCGGTTTCCTGCGTGATGCCAAACACCGGTTGCAGGTAGCCGTCCTCGGTCGCCGCGACGATGTTGCTGATATAGGTCAGATAGCCTTCCATGGTGCGCGTGACGCCAAGGCGGTTGAGCGCATGGACGACAAAATAGGAATCGCGCAGCCAGCAAAACCGGTAATCCCAGTTGCGTTCCGAATCGGCGGCTTCGGGAATTGAGGTCGTCGCCGCCGCGATGATGGCGCCGCTTTCCTCAAAATTGGACAGCTTCAACGTAATCGCGGCGCGGATGACTGCGTCTTGCCATTCGAAGGGCAGCGACAGGTAGCGGCACCACTCCAACCAGTATTCGTTGGTTCTTTCGTAAAATTCCCGCCCCACATGGCGGACCGTGTCGGTGAGGCTTTCGTCCGGCCCCAGAATCAGGGTGATATTTTTTTCCAGGATGAACGGCGTTTCGTCGAAGACGTAGGAAATCGGCGCGTCGGTGGTCAGCCGTAGGGTGTCGTCCGGCATGACGTAGCGAATATGGTTTGACCCGCGGGTGCGGTCGGGTTTGCGCGACCCATGTTCGCAACTGGGCCGCAGACGGATGCAAATACGCGGCGTTCCTGTAATCACCCGGATGTGGCGCACCAGCATCGTCGGGCGGAACACCCGTCCGAAATTCTTGAAGCGCGGCGCGAAATCCGTGACTTCGATGGCGTTGCCGTTGTCGTCCATCAGGGTGGTGATGACGATGGCGGAATTACGGCGGTATTCCTGGGTCGTGCTTTTGCATCCCAGGAGTTCGATTTCATGGAAGCCCTTTTCGTCCTCGCCGCCGTTATTCAACAGGGCGCAGAACACCGGGTCGCCATCGAAGCGCGGAAAGCAGGACCACACAATTCGCGCGCGTGAATCGATCAGCGCGTTGATGGCGCAATTTCCGATGACGGCGAGTTCCAGATTCGATTGCATGGTTCGGCTTACTCTTAACCCGCATTTCCCAAGTAAAAGGGAGAAGTCACTCCTCTGACGACAATTAATGTGTTATATTGCAGCATGTTAAGTGGGCTTAAGGCGGCGGATCATGGATCACCCAAAGGGTGCA
>JABJJH010000112.1 GCA_018660965.1 Rhodospirillaceae bacterium
CTGATCCGGGAATCGGTCGCGCTCGGTCTGATAACGCCGTTTACCGACGCGGAACGCAGCGCCAGCCTGCAAGCGGCGCTGGATTGCGCAACGCCCGGCGAAGACGTCTGGCTGTTCGGCTACGGATCATTGATGTGGAACCCCGCCTTTCATTTCTCCGAACGCCGGGCCAGTCGGTTGCACGGATATCACCGGCGCTATTGCATGTGGTCGGCGGGCGGACGCGGCACGCCGCGACAACCCGGATTAACGTTGGCGTTGGACCGGGGTGGTTCGTGCCATGGCATGGCGTTTCGAATCGAGGCGGACAAGGCGTGGGAAGAACTGGAAGTTGTGTGGGCGCGTGAAATGGTAGGCGGTTCCTACCGCGCCCGCTGGGTGAAATTACAATCCGCCGACGGTCCGATCCGCGCGCTGACCTTCGTCGTCAATCGCGACCACCCGCGTTACGCCGGGGACATTCCCCGTGACGTCGCGACGGCGTATCTGGCCACGGCGGCGGGACCGCTGGGCAGTTGCGCGGAATATTTGACAAACACCGTGTCGCATCTCGACGAACTTGGTATCGTTGACAGTCAGATGCACGGGCTTCTCGACGGCGTGCGGTCCTTCAAGGGCGCGCCGCCGCAAGGCTGCTGGGAGGAAGGCGCATGGCGGATAACGAAAAAATCGTAAAGACCGACGAGGAATGGCGCGAAATTCTAACGCCGGAACAATATTATGTTTGTCGGGAAAAAGGCACTGAGCGCGCCTTCACCGGCGTCTATGACGGATGCAAGGACAAGGGCGTCTACGCCTGCGCCTGTTGTGGCGCGCCTTTGTTCTCCTCCGAGGCGAAATTCGATTCGGGCACCGGATGGCCCAGCTTTTTTGCGCCAATCGAACCCGGCGCCGTGGAAGAAGACGAAGACAACAGCCTGTTCATGCGCCGCGTCGAGGCGATGTGCATGCGCTGTGATTCGCACCTTGGGCATGTCTTTCCGGACGGCCCCGCGCCAACCGGCTTGCGATACTGCATGAATTCGGCGTCGCTGTCGCTTGTTCCTGAAGAAGAAGAATCGAAATAACTCTATGAGCACCATTGAAGCGCCAAGCCCGCTTGGCTGGCGGGACCGCGCGCCGCTTTACGTCATCGCCGGGTCGCACGGTTCCTTGCACTGGAGTCTGGCGATCTTCTATCTGCTGTTGCCGTTCATCAAGGACGAATACGGCATGAGCTACGCCGAAATCGGGATGCTCGCATCCATCGTCCATGTCTGCGCCTTCGCCATTAATATTCCGAGCGGCGCCCTCGTCGATGTCACCGGCAAGGGCAGCGCTTGCCAGCTTACAGCCTTGGTGTTTTGCGGCCTCGCGCTTATGGCCATGGGATGGGCGTCTGAATTTTGGATGCTCGCGTTGTTTATTGGCATTGTCGGCGCGATGAACACCCTGTGGCATCCCGCCGCGATATCCTTTCTGTCGTCATCCTATGCGGACCGACGCGGGTTGGCGCTATCCTTCCATACGGTCGGCGCGAGCATCGGCGACGCGGCGGCGCCGGTCGCAGCCGGGTTGATGATTTCACTGGCGGGTTGGCAGGGGGCCGCGATAACGGGCGGCGCCGTGCCGCTCGTGGCGGCGGGCCTGATGATCTTCGTGTTTGGCCGCGCCGGTCCCGCCAGCCTGAACGCCACGCGCAAAGGCGGCATGCGGTCTTATCTTACCGGAATGCGCGGGCTAATGGGCAGGGCGGACACCTGGAAGGTTTGCTTCATGTCCGGCTTCCGGGGCACCGCCCAGGTCGGGCTGCGCACCTTTTTACCTTTGTACTTCGTCAGCAACTTCGCATCCGATCCGTTTTGGCTGGGTGTTCTGGTCATGGTGTCTCAAGCGACCGGCGCCGTCACAACGCCGTTCGCCGGCATTCTTTCCGACCGGATCGGTCGCCGACCGGTGCTGATGATCGGCTTTGCGGGCTCCGCCGTCATTATGTTCATCCTGCCCTGGATTGAATCGTTGCCGATCCTGATCGGGGTCATCGGTCTGGCGGGCGTGTTCGTCTTCGCCGTCCGGCCCGTCTTGCAAAGCTGGGCATTGGATATGACGCCACCGCAACTCGGCGGATCGATGGTGAGTCTGCTGTTCGGTATGCAGTCGTTGTTCGCGATGACGGTACCGATCCTGGGCGGGTTGATCGCCGACGCCTGGGGCCTCGACTACGTGTTCCAGATTTTGTCCGGCGCTATCGTCATCGCAGCGATTATCGCCCTGACGATTTCCAACGACACCAAACAATAACCAATCGCGCGGCTGGAATTTAGGAATCGTTCAGCCTACGATTATTGGCAGACGCCATAACGATCCAATCGAGGGAGGAACAGTCCATGTCTTCAGCCGGTCTCAGTAAATACGGTCAGGTGCCCAGCGGTTACAGCCCCGAGGAATGGGAGGCGCGATGCGACCTCGCCGCCTGCTATCGCCTGGTTGAACTATATGGATGGAGCGACCTTTTCGGCACGCATATTTCGCTTCGGGTGCCCGGAACCGACCATTTTCTGTTGAACCCCTATGGGATGCTTTTCGGCGAAATCACCGCGTCCTCGCTCATCAAGGTCGATCAGGACGGCAACACCATTGGCGACAGCGACTACCCGATCAACCCGGCGGGATTCACCATCCATTCGGCGGTTCATATGTCATCGCATAAACTCAACGCGGTGCTGCACACGCATACCCGCGCGGGCAACGCGGTCGCCTGCATGAAGGAAGGTCTGCTGCCGTATCACCAAAAGGCGCTGACGATAATCCCTTTCGTCGCCTATCACGATTACGAATCGGTGGCGCTGGACCATTCCGAACGCGAACGCCTCGTGGAGCACCTTGGCGACGGTCGCATTCTGGTTCTCCGGAACCATGGGCTTTTGACCGTCGGCGAAACCATCGCAGAGGCGTTCTTCTTTATGTTCCGCATGGAAATGGCCTGCCAGTACCAGGTGGATATGCTTAGCTGTGGCCGCGAACTTCAACCGCCAACCCAGGAAGTTCAGGATTACACCATCGAAATGGGTAAGAAATTGTACGGCAAGGGGGGGACCGCGTCCAAGAACCAGCAATGGGGCGCGATGATCCGCAAACTGGAACGCGACGTCGGCACGGACTGGCGGGAATAGACCGGGCGCCCGAGCCAGGAAATAGACCATGAAGCTGGCCATCGAATTTCCCGCCGTCTCCTACCGTGAAGGCCCCGCGATGGTGGCGCGCATGGCCAAGGGCATTGAGGATATCGGCTACGATCAGCTCGATATCTACGACCATGTCATTATGGGCTACGACATCGAAGGCCGCGACAAGTCGTATTACTCGGCCAAGATGCCGGTTCTCGAAGCCGTGGCGACCCTGTCCTTCGCCGCCGCCGTCACTGACCGAATAGGCCTTGGCACGGAAGTGCTGGTGCTGCCGCAACGCCAACCGGCCTTGGTGGCGAAGCAGTTCAGCACGCTCGACATGCTGTCCGGCGGTCGGGCGCGGCTTGGGATCGGCGTCGGGTGGCAGGCGTCGGAGTTCGAGGCGCTTGGGGAAGAATTCAAGGACCGCGGCGCGCGGACGGACGAAGCGATTGAGTTCATACGGACGTGTTGGCGCGAGGACCGAATCGATTTCGACGGCGAATATTACAACGCCGAAGCCATGGCGATGGAGCCAGGATCGCCCCAAGGCGCCGATCTGCCGATCTGGGTTGGCGGCAACACACCGCCCGCCTTTCGCCGCGTTGGGAAATACGGCGACGGCTGGCTTGCAAGCCGGGTCACGGATGCCGATTTCGCGAAACGATCCATGGACGCCATTCGCGAAGCGGCCGTCGCCGCCGGGCGCGACCCGGATGCGATAGGCTGGCAAAGCATGATTGCGCCCCCGCCACGACCGGGCGATGACAAGGGCAAAACGTTTTACGCCGAACCCGACCGGGTGGCGGCCCGCGCCGCCGACCTGAAAAAAATGGGATTCGACGCCGTGGCGCTGAATGCAACGGCGATCTTCCAGTCGGGCGCGCGCAGCGTCGAGGCGATCCTGGACGCCTTACAGGTTTTGCATGACAGGATTCGGACGGAGGTAGGGTAACCATGGAGGCTATACGGCTGGCGAATGCGCTCGGCGCCGAACTGCGCGGCGTCGATATTACGGGCGACCTTTCCGGGTCGGAGATTGAAGCTATCCGTAAGGTCTGGAACGAACATCATCTCATCGTGTTTCGCGGCGTCACGATGACCCCGCCCCAGCACATCGCCTTTTCAAAGCGGTTTGGCGCGCTCGACGATCACGCATCGACCCCACATGAACGCCTTGATGGCTACCCGCAACTCCTGGAAGTCACCAACAAACCAAAGAACGGCCAACCATCGCAGAGTCGAAACACGGGCCGGAACTGGCATTCGGATTATTCCTACACCGGGCGTCCCGCCGCCGCTTCGATGCTGTATTGCACGGAAAAGCCGCCCGTTGGCGGCGACACCATGTTCTGCAATATGGCGCGCGCCTATGATGAACTGTCGGACAAGATGAAGGGCGTCGTTGACGATTTTCAGTCCGTCTATGACATCAACCTCGTTTCCGGCGTATCGAAACGAGACCCTGAGAAAATGGCCGTGTTGCGTGAACTCAACCCGCCCATCGCCCACCCTTGCGTCCGGACACATCCTGAAAGCGGCGTTAAAGCGCTCTACGTCAGCGAACGCACATCGCACTTCGACGGCATGAACCGGGCGGAAAGCGCGCCCATCATCGACTATCTGTGCCGCCATGCAACGCGTGCGGAAAATGTCTATCGCCACCAATGGCGGGTCGGCGACCTGGTATGCTGGGACAACCGATCGACGATGCATATCGCGCTGGGCGATTTCGACCCCGCGCAACCGCGCCACATGTTGCGCACGACCTTGCAGGGCGAACCATCGGGGCATGTCGTCCCCCCGGCCGATTTGTAATATTGCGCTAGTGGTGCAATCGAAACGGATGGTACCCATCCGTTTTGATCAGTTGCCCCACCAGATCAATAGGTTGGTGGGCTGATTCACGAAAGGCTTGGGTACCAAGCGTTTCGATCAGACCACTAGGGTCTACCTGCGTTTATCGACCTACTTGCGTTTATCCTTGTAATACATTCGTCCCATGATCCACGCCGGGATGACGCCAATCGCATAAGACCCGGCAAGCACCCAGAAACCGTCCTGGAACCCGAGCGCGTTGGCCTGGGCCTCGATAATCTGCCCAAGATAATGCAATCCCCCCGCGTGATGCATCGACTCCGGGACGCCGGCCTCGCGGTAGATCTCCTCGACCCCGCGCAACAGCTCCACGCTGGTCGCATTCGCCGTGCTTTGCGTCACGGTCAACGCGCTGGCGTGGAAATCGATGCGCCAATCGACGAAAACGACCCATAGATTGGTGCCGAGAGACCCTACCAGTTGGCGGCAAAAATTAAGCGTTCCACCACCGGCGTTGAGCTTTTCCTTCGGCAGCGAATTCAGGGCCGTATTCATAATGAACGGCTGCACGAAGGCCGTCGCCCAACGGCCAATCAACCCATAGATCACAATCATCGTGAACGACGTATTAGCGTCGGCGTACGCGAACGGCACGACGCCCGCCGTTAAAAAGATGAACCCCGTGATGACCGCAAGGTGCGGTGGGATTTTATCCGACAGGCGCCCGCTGATCGGCATGATGAACATCGCCAGCATCATCGACGGCATCAGTGCGAGACCGGCCTCGAATGGCGTCATGTTCTGCACGAGCTGGGCTGCGACCGGCACCGCGTAGACCGACGCGAAATTCCCCACGGCCGAAAACGACGTGACGATCACCGCCATGACGAACATCTTGTGCTTGAACAGTGACAGGTCGAGCATCGAGGCGCCTTCCCGCCGTTGCGATTGAATGAAGGCGATGGACGCCGTGACGCCGCCAATAAATAACGTCACGATATGATTGGAGC
Source organism: Rhodospirillaceae bacterium (assembly GCA_018660965.1). Lineage (GTDB taxonomy): Bacteria > Pseudomonadota > Alphaproteobacteria > UBA8366 > JABJJH01. The sequence goes on from JABJJH010000112.1 coordinate 5,975, forward strand.
CCCACCCTTCCCGCGCTCCGTTGGAAACCGCCGTCATCAAACAATATAAGGCGATGCAAATCAGGATGTAGCCGATCCAGTCGAAGTTCGGCGGATTTTTGCTTCGCACGGACGGCAGGAACAGCGCGCCAAGCGGCAAGGCGATAATGACCAGGATAAGCGGTGCGAAAAAAATGTACCGCCAATCGAACAACTCAATCAAAAGCCCCCCAGCTGGCGGGCCAACGGACGCGGCGCCGACAAGGCCCATCACATATAACCCCAGCGCGGAGCCCCGTTTTCCTTCCGGGTAGGCCTGAAACAGCGTCACCATGACCAAGGGTTGAACCACGCCCGCCGCCGCGCCTTGCAGCACACGGCCCAACACGATCATGCCAAAATTGTCGGCGAACCCGGCGACGAGGCTGCCAACGAAAAAGAACAGCAAGGTTCCGATAAAGCCCCATCGTTGCCCCACGACCGCCACGACCCAGGCGTTGAGCAGTTGTCCCGTCGTCATGGAAATCATGAACGCCGTCGACAGGAGCTGCACTTCGCTTTGCCCGACGCCGTAGGCGCCCATGACGTCCGGAACGGCGACGTTCACAATCGTGCCGGAAACGACCATCGTAAACGCCGCCAGCATCCCCGTCACCGTGACGAACAGCCGGTATCTCGGCCCATAAAGTTTAAAGAGCTCGTCTATTTAAATCTCCGCCGGGTTAAATCTCCGCCGGGCGTTTCCATGCGAACTTCAGATTGGCGTCGCCAAATCATTCGGCAGATAGAAGCCCGTTCGTTTAAGGTGACGGCGTTCATGGGAGGGAAACGGCGTGCGGCGGTGCATGATGGACGTGTTGTCCCACATGACCACATCCCCAACTGACCATTTGTGTTGATAGATATGGGCGGGTTGGACGGCGTGTTCGATCAACTCGGCCATCAGGCTCAAGCTGTCCGGTTCCGGCAAATCGCCGATGGTGCGAATATGCAACGGGCTGAGATAAATCGCCTTGCGCATCAGATAGGGATGGGTGCGGACGATAGGATGAACGCAGTCGTGAATGCGGGCCCGTTCCTCGGCGTTGAGCGGCTTTTCACGCGCCTTTGGGCGCGGCTCGGCGGAATAAATCGCCGTCGCGCCCTTGATCCGGGCGTGCAGTTCTTCCGGCAAGGTGGCGTAGGCGCCTGCGAGGTCAGAAAAATGCGTCTCGCCCCCTTCTTTTGGCGCGACCAGACCGTGCAGGATTGTCCCGAATACCGGCTGCGGGGTGTAGCTTTGATCCGTGTGCCAGTCGAGTTCGTGCGTGACCGCCCGCTCCGCGTTTTCCAGATTGGAAAGCTCCATCACCTCCTTGCGCCGCGAAGACAGCAGGGATGACTGCGCATGCACAAAGAGTGGCCCAAAACGTTCGGCGAAGGCGACCAGCGCATCGTCGTCGAGCGTCTGGTTTCGAAAGACCGCGACACGGTTTTCCATCCAAAGCGACTTGATCTGGTCGAAGGCGGTCTCGTCCAACGGTTGCGCGAGATCGACCCCTTCAATCTCGACCGCGAACCCGTTGGCGAGTTGCGTTGTCTTCATACCCTATCGCCTCACCGTCTCAGCGCGTTATTTGCGCGATTCGTACAACTTGATAAGCTTGATGACGTCTGCGGCGTCCATACGGCCCAGCGGGCCGTCGCTATAACTGCTGGAAACGATCTTATTGTCCGCGCCGATAATGAATTCGGACGGCTGGATCAATCCCCGCCGGTCTTCCCAAAACGCACCGATAGCGTCGCCAATTTCCCGAGTCGCGCCATAACCAACGGGAAACGACACGTCATTCGCAACTTCTTGCGCCTTGTCCAGCGGGTCGATGCTGGCCGCGGCTATCTTTGTGTTCAGCGCCTCAAATTCAGCCTTTAGTGTTTCGAAGCCGACTAACTGTCGGCGACAGTAAGGTCACCAATGCCCTCGATAGAACAGAACCACCTTGTAATTCGCATCCAACCCGCCGGGAAGGCCAAGCGTTCCACCGTCGACGAGGTTGAGCGTGATATCGGGAAACGCGTCCCCAATTCCGAGCTTTTCAGACATTTGGTATTCCTTCCAAAACCATGCGCGTCACCATTTCAGTATGCGCCGTCAATTGTGCCGTCGCAATGATTGGCGAACGCGTAACCGCGCATCACCCCACACTCGTCCCCAAAACTGCCTCAATTTCCATACAGGACGCTTGATTCGGAAAAGATTGGATCGTCATCCACGGGATTCCCCTTTTCCCCATAATAATAATCGTACACCGGTTCCTCGTCATACGGTTGCCGCCATCCGCTTATCCCTTCGCGATCGCCAACGCAGGCGGCAAGCATGAAGCCAAGGAGAACGAACATTGAAATACGGTGCATGGCGGCCTTTCGACGAAATGGAGATGGTGCAGTCTTACACATTGAACCAAACAGATACACATACGCCTCAGAAATTCGGGGACAGGATGCTCTAGTCCGAATTCGGTGAAGACGCCGCCGCTTCCTTTGGTCCTTGCCCGAATGCATCGCCATCCGCGGCGAGAAACGCACGCTCATCGTCCGTGCTCGTTCTGCCGAGGACCGTGTTGCGGTGCGGAAAGCGTCCGAACCGCGCAACGATATCGCGGTGCCTCGTCCAACCTTTGATGCTGCGTTGAACATAGGGGCGCCACACTTCCGGCGCTGCGTCCCTCACGCTATCCAGTAACGCCAGCCCTCTATCCTGTTCTTCGATTTGTTCGGAATGATGAAAGGGGTGGTACAGCCATATCCGGGAGACCGGCGGCAATTCCCGGTCCAATTTTTGCTCGACAACCTGATTCACGACCTCGAAGGCGTGCGCGTCGCCAGCATAGGCGTCCGGTGAAAACCGATAAAGATTTCGGGTGAACTGGTCGAGCAACAGGATAAGCGCAAACGCGCCGTCCGCCGTGTTGCGCCATTCCACCAGCCCGCCTTCGCAGGCCTGCGGGACAAGGGCGCCAAACCGCATCCGGATGTCTTCATCCACGGCGGGGCCGCCTTTATACCACCAGTCGCGCCGGGCGAACGCCGCTTCCGGGCCCTCAAGGCTGGAGCCGAGCCAGAACGCAATGATTTCGGCGATAGTTTCAGTACTCATGATAGCATACCTGCTGGACTGTAATTAACCGACGGGAGTTCTCAATGCCTACGGCCCTTATCACCGGTTGCGACTACGGCATCGGATTCGAATTCACACGCCAATATGCCGAGGACGGCTGGAAAGTGCACGCCGTATGCCTGGACGCCGCCAGCGAAGGTAAGCTAAGCGGCCTGTCGGGCGATGTTCGATTCCACCATGTCGATGTCTCTGATCAGGCCGCGCTCGCCACACTGGCCGATGCGTTGAAGGGTGAACCGATTGATTTGTTGATCAACAACGCCGCGACATTCGCGCCGGATGGACCGCGCACGCTGATGCTGCCCGACATGGACGAATTTACGCGCGTGATGCGCGTGAACGCCGTGGCGCCAATCTACGTCGCGGACGCGTTCGAAGCGCATGTCGCAGAAAGCACCCGACGCCAGATGGTTTTTATTGGCACAAGGTCCGGTTCCATCGGCGACAATACATCGGGGGGCCATTACGCCTATCGGTGCAGCAAGGCGGCCCTGAACATGGCGGTGAAGAGCCTGTCCATCGATTTCGCCGCGAACGGCGTAACCACGGTCGTCCTGCATCCGGGCTCGGTCGCCACGGAAACGCGAAAGGGCGGTCAAATCCCTGTAACCGAAAGCGTGTCCGGGATGCGTAACGTCATCGACGGCCTGACGACCGATATGTCGGGCTCGTTTCTCAGATACGACGGGGGCGCTATCGAGTGGTGACGCCGCCGCGCCAAGCCGCGCTCCTGGCCCGCCCCTATTCCCGGTAGGACGGGTCGATTTTATCCATCTTGCGCATCAACGCGGCGAACTCCATGGCGCCAAGCAACGGCTTTTCCGCGTGCATGGTCGCGCCGCCTTCCAGCCCCGCGGCGGACGCCTGGGCCACATTGTCCGACAACAGGTTCAACTCCCCCGCCGCCGCCGCGTCCACCTGAATCTGACAAGCACGCTCCAACCGGTACAAACGCTGGAACGCCTCGGGAATGCTGCGACCGGTCGTGAGGATACCGTGGTTTCGCAACATCATCGCCTTGTTGTCCCCCAAATCCGCCAACAGTCCCTCGCGTTCGTCGGTATCGAGGCTGACGCCTTCATAATCGTGGTAGGACAGGCGTTTGTAAAAACCGGTGGAGGCCATGGAAATCGGCTGCAGACCTTCCTTCACAGCGGCAATCGCCATCCCGGCGCGGGTGTGCGTGTGCATGACGCATTTATGCGTGTCGGAATTCGCCATATGGACAGCGGAGTGAATGACGAAACCGGCCCGGTTAACGGGATAGTCGCTATCGCCCACAATATTACCGTCGCAGTCGATCTTGACCAAATTCGACGCGGTCACTTCGTCGTAGTTGAGGCCAAACGGATTGATCAGGAAATGTGCTTCCGGCCCCGGCACACGCGCCGTAAGGTGGCCATAAATCTGTTCCGTCCACCCGTAATAATCAACCATTCGATAGGCCGCCGCCAACTGGATGCGCAACTCGCGCTCCGCGTCTTCAGGCGGCAGTGTATAAAGGTCAACCTGGGTAAATGATCCGTCCATCGTGAACTCCTTCGGTTCGTTTTTCGCACGTCGCCGCGCCGCGCTAGGCGTCGGCGAATAAATCCTGCTGGGCGTCGGGCGCAAAACCCATCGGGTTTTCGAATGCCAGCAATTTTTGTTTCGTCTCAAGCCCGCCGCCGAACCCTGTTAAGGACCGGTCGGCGCCGATGACACGGTGGCAGGGGATTACGATGGGCAGGGGGTTTGCGTGGTTTGCGGCGCCAACGGCGCGGCTGGCGTTCGGTCGTCCCACCCGGCGCGCCAATTCGCCATAGGACACCGTCGCACCGAACGGCACATCCCGCAGCGCAACCCAGACGTCTTTTTGAAAATCCGTCCCATCCATCTCTAACGGCATCGTGAATTCGGTGCGATCGCCCGCGAAATATTCCCGTAATTGGCAGGCCGCTTCGGCGAACATCGTATCGTCGCGGCTCCAGCTGGTTTCAGGCGTCAACGCCTGGCTGCCGGTTGGAAAATTAATCAACATCAGCACGCCGTCGCCGCCCGCGAGCATCAGCCGCCCCACCAGGCATTCCAGAAAGGTGTAGTGCGTTATCGCCGACGCCACCCGCTTGGTGTTCCGCTTGGCGCTTCTTTTGGGCGGCGTCGCGCGATTTTTATTTTTCCCATCCATGGCGCAAGTCTAGCCCCCTCGAAAGCGCAACGCCATCACCCAACGTACAACGACACGCCCTCTCGACCGGTCGGCGGTTCAACGGTAATCTTGTAGAAGGCCTCGAAACAGGAGACACAAATGCCAATTTCAGCCGCGCCTTATGGCGAAAAGAAATTCGCGACGGTCAACGGCGCCCGCATGGCCTATATCGACAATGACGCGGGCGACGCCGCCGAAAACACGATTGTCTTTCAGCACGGCAACCCGACGTCGTCCTATTTGTGGCGCAATATCATGCCCCATTGCGAAGATCTGGGCCGGCTCGTCGCCTGCGACCTGATCGGCATGGGAGAGTCTGACAAACTCGAAAATTCCGGACCAAACCGTTACACCTACCCCGAACAACGGGACTACCTGTTCGCGCTTTGGGGTCAGCTTTCGCTGGGCTCCAGAGTCACGCTTGTGCTGCATGATTGGGGTTCCGCGCTTGGGTTCGACTGGGCGCGCCAGAACCCCGACCGGGTGCGGGGCCTCGTATACATGGAAGCCATCGTTCAGCCTTTAAGCTGGGCCGACTGGCCGGACAACGCGCGCAAGGCGTTCCAGAATTTTCGCGATGATGCGGCGGGCGAATCCATGATCCTGGAAAAAAACATGTTCGTGGAGCGCGTGTTGCCGGGGTCGGTCCTACGCGGTTTGACCGACGCCGAAATGGCGGTGTACCGCGCCCCCTTCACGGCGTCCGGCGAGGACCGTCGCGCGACGTTGACCTGGCCGCGCCAAATCCCCATCGACGGCGAACCCGCGGACGTGGTTCAGGTCGTGGAGGATTACGGCGACTGGCTGTCGAAAAGCGACATACCGAAGCTGTTTATAAACGCCGATCCCGGCTCGATCCTGACCGGACGACAGCGCGACTTCTGCCGATCCTGGCCGAACCAGACCGAAGTAACAGTCGCAGGGTCGCATTTCATACAGGAAGACAGCCCCGATGAGATCGGGACCGCCATCGCTGACTGGATGCGGCGACTCGATTAAGCGTTTATAACTGCTCCACGCCCGCACGCGCGCAGTCTTCGTCTTCCTGGGCGGTGCCACCGCCCACGCCGACCGCGCCGATGACGAGACCGTCCTGGATGATCGGCATACCGCCTTGGCCCAGGATCATGTGATCGCCTTCATGCACACGGATTCCGGTCATGGTCGGGTGTCCGGCGCGTTCGGTCAAATCACCGCTAGGCCGCCCGAACGCCGCCGAAGCGACGGCCTTGCCCTGGCTGCCATACACGCCGGCCCACATGGCGTTGTCCATGCGCTGAAACGCGACCAACCGACCGCCAATATCGCAGACCGCAACGTTAATTCGAATGTTCATTTCCTGGGCCTTGGCCACCGCGCCCTGGGCAATGGCGTTGGCTTGTTCCAGCGTCAATGTCATGAGTTCGCTCCCCTATCCGGTTAATTATGGTGGATAGCGTAACGCGAATGCCGTGCGGCGCAAACCTTAACGGATATTCAGGACTCGAATATGTCCTTCAGCCAGGTCAGCAAATCATCTTCCACGTGGTGGATGTGATCCTGGTTTTCGTCCGTGGCGCCGTGGCGCTCTGTCACCCTGTCGGTGCGGATCAACACCGTGGTCATGCCCAGATCATGCGCAGGCTGCAAATTTTGCGGCAAATCCTCGACCATCACCGCGCGCATGGGCTCGATGTCGAAACGCTCCAGGAAGGCGTCAAACGCGCTACGCGCCGGTTTGGGTTGGTAATCAGCGGCGGTAATGTCAAAAATGCCGTCGAAATGGTGGTCGACGCCGAGGCGCCCCATGACGTTGCGCGCATGTTTATCGCTGCCGTTGGTGTAGACGAATTTACGGCCCGGCAGATGCCCTAGAAAATCCGACAGTTCCGGGCTGGGCGGAACCACCGACACATCAATGTCATGCACATGTTCAAGAAAATCGTGCGGGTCAATTCCGTTATTGAGCATCAGACCGGTCAGCGTGGTGCCGTGTTCATGGTAATATTGTTTTTGGACCCGGCGCGCTTCGTCCAGATCAACGTCCAGCAGGTTGGTGAGAAATTCACCCATGCGCACATCAATTTGCGCGAACAAATCGCATTCTTCCGGATACAACGTGTTGTCCAGGTCGAACACCCAGGCGTTGTATTCGTGAAACGGGGCCCTGAGGTTACGTTTGGGGAGGTTGCGTTTAGCCATGTGTCAATCCCGACGGATCATGGTGCCGGACCCGTGTTCAGTGAAAATTTCCAGCAATATGGCGTGCGGCGCCCGGCCATCGACGATCACCGCACCCTCGACGCCACCAGTAATCGCATCGACGCAGGTTTCGACCTTCGGAATCATGCCGCCGGTCAAGGTGCCGTCGGTGCGGCGATCATGCGCATCGGCCACGCTCATTTCCTGGATCAGGGCGCCGTCCTTGTCCAACACGCCCTCGACATCGGTCAGCATCAGCAACCGCGTCGCCTTGGCCGCGACCGCAATGGCCCCGGCGGCGGTATCCGCGTTGATATTGTAGGTCTCGCCATCCGCGCCGATGCCGATGGGGGCGACAACGGGAATGAAATCGGAGGACGCCAGCACGTTCAGAACGTGCGGATCGACCGATGTCGGTTCGCCGACGAAACCCAGATCGAGCACCTTTTCAATGTTGGAGTCGGGATCACGGCGCTTGCGATGCAGCTTCGTCGCCCCGATCAAACCGCCATCCTTGCCCGACAGGCCAATCGCGCGACCGCCCGCTTCGCTAATCGCGGCGACAATCTGTTTGTTGATCTGCCCGGACAACACCATTTCGACGATTTCCACCGTCGCCTTGTCGGTGACGCGCAGACCGTCGATGAACTCACTCTTGATCGCCATCCGTTCCAGCATCGAGCCAATTTGCGGGCCGCCGCCATGAACGATAATCGGGTTGATCCCGACCTGTTTCAGCAACACCACATCACTCGCGAAGACCCGCGCCAGCGCGGCGTCGCCCATCGCGTGACCGCCGTATTTAATGACGATGGTCTGGCCCGCGTAACGGCGCATGAACGGCAATGCCTCGGTGAGGATGCCCGCCTTGGCGAGCCATTCAATGCGTTGTTCCTTGATTTTTTTGCTCATGCTATTCGAATCTTGCAGGTAGTGAGGAAAGCAGTGTTCAAACTAGTGTCCTGATCGAGAAATTCATACCATTGAATTTCTCGTGAATCAGCACACCAATTTATTGAAACTAGTGTGATTCAGATCCTGCATTTCGTCCCATATAATGGGACGAACTTCAGAACCATCACACTAGCCCAAACGTGTTGGCGCCGCCAGCATATGAAGACGGCTTCGCAGTTCGGGGACCCCCTCGCCTTTGTGCGCGCTGGTCGTCATAACCGTCAGTGCGGCGGCGGGATGCTTGCGCAAGGCGTCCTCGACTTTCTTCACGACGCCCGCCAACGCGCCCGCCTTCAGCTTGTCGGTCTTGGTCAGAACCACCTGGTAGGCCACTGCGGACTTGTCGAGCAGATTTAAAATGTCATCGTCCGCCTTTTTCAACCCGTGCCGGGAATCGATCAACAGGCACAACAGGCGTAACCCGACGCGACCGCGCAAATAATTGTAAATCAACGCCGTCCACTGATCGACGGTGTCGCGGGGCGCACGGGCGTACCCGTAGCCCGGCAAATCGACCATCATGAGACGACCGCCAAGATCGAAAAAATTAAGTTGCTGGGTCCGGCCCGGTGTATGGCTGGTGCGGGCCAGGGTCTTGCGACCGGTCAAGGCGTTGACAAGACTGGACTTGCCAACGTTGGAACGCCCGGCGAAGGCGATTTCGGGAATCGTATCCGGCGGCAGACCGTCCATATCCGCCACGCCTTTAACAAATTCACAGGCCTGGGCGAAAAGTATCCGGCCGTCCTCGATCTCTTCCGGCGACAGGATCTCGTTCAGGGCTTTTTCTCCTTCGATGCATTCTTGCCCTTCGAGGCGCTCTTGGACGAACCGCTCTTATTGCCACTACTGCCCCCGCTGGCGCTTGCCGCGGCGGGCGTACTGCCGCCGCCAATCGCAACGCCCATGCGGCGCATGATGACCCACTGTTGCGTCATCGACAGCACATTGTTCCAGGCCCAATAAATCACCAGCCCCGCCGGGAACTGGGCTAACAAAAACGTGAACATGATCGGCATGAACATGAAAATTTTCGCCTGCACCGGGTCTGCCGGCGCCGGGTTCAATTTTTGTTGCAGGAACATGCTGATACCCATGATAAGCGGCCAGATACCGATGTTCACCATCTGATAAATTTCCGGAACGTCCCAGGGAATCATGCCAAACGCAGTCAACAGCCCCAGCGGGTCCGGCGCCGACAAGTCATGAATCCAGCCATAAAACGGCGCGTGCCGCATTTCGATGGACACGAACAACACCTTGTACAAGGCGAAGAACACCGGAATCTGAACGACCATGGGCAAACAGCCCGACGCCGGATTGACCTTTTCGGTCTTATACAGCGCCATCATTTCCTGGTTCATTTTTTGGCGGTCATCGCCGCAGCGCTCGCGCAGCTCGACCATTTTCGGCTGCAGTTTCTTCATGCGGCTCATCGAAACATAGGACTTGTTGGCCAGCGGAAAGAACAGCAATTTTATCATGACCGTCAGCGCCAGAATGGCGAGTCCGAAATTACCCAGACGTTCGTTCAGCCAGATAATCATGTAGAAAATGGGTTTGGTCAGCCAGTAGAACCAGCCGAAATCAACTGCGAGATCAAACCGGGCGACACCCCGTTCCGCCTCGTATTTATCCAGCATTGTGACTTCCTTGGCGCCAGCGAACAGACTATTCGTCGTCTCGATAACCCCGCCGGATTTCGCCACAATCGGCGGCGCCAGATAGTCCGCCTGATACAAATCCAGATTACCGCGTTTGGCCGCGTTGAAGCTGGTTTCCACTTTCATCTTCTGATCGGGGATCAGCGCCGCCAGCCAATACTTGTCGGTGATGCCGAGCCAGCCGCCGGTCGTGCTTTGCCGTTGCGCGCCGTCGTCACGCAAATCGGAATAATCGACTTCCTTCAAGGTCTGGTCGAAAACGCCAAGCAAGCCTTCATGCAGGATATAGAAACCGAGAAGTTGCGGCGTCCCCGTGCGCGATAGCAGGCCATAGGGCGCCAGGGATATATCCTTGCTCGTATTGTTCTTCACGCGCTGGGTCAGCGTGATCATGAAATTGTCGTCCAGACTGTACTCGCGTTCGAAGGTCAGACCCTCGCCATTGTCCCAGGTCAGCAACAGCGGCGTCTTGGGCGACAACCGCGACCCGCGCGTTTTCCACAACGTGTCCGCTGTCGGCAGCTTCACATCCTTGCCCAACCAGCCGAACTCCGCGTAGTAGGGGCGTTCGGATTTTGTCGGCCACAACAACACGATTGCAGGGCTGCTCTTGTCCAGTTTTTCGTGGTAATCGCGCAGAACCAGATCGTCGATGCGCCCGCCCACCAGAGAGATAGACCCGTCCAGGCGTTCGGAGTGCAACGGCACGCGCGGAGAGGCCTTCAACGCCGCTTCGCGCGTTTCCGACATGGACGGTTTAAGCGATCCGCCAATCAAGTCCTTGTTCGCGGCGGACATGTCCACGCCCAGGCGCGGTTGCCCGGCCTGACCCGAAACGCCTGATCCGGCGCTTTGCGTCCCTGCGCTTTGGGGCACAGCCGCCCCAACCGGCGATCCGCTCTTCAGGGCTTGCGCGGCCTCCTCTTTTTGTTGCTGTTCCAGGCGCGCGCGTTGTTCCGCCAAACGCGGCCCTTCATAGAGGTACTGCCAGCCAAGCAGGATCACGATCGAAATGACGACCGCGAGAATTACGTTTTTTTGTTCGATCATGTTCCCTGTTCCAACCTGGTCGCTCCGTCCGGGGAATGACCGCCGGGAGTGATGTCGATACAACATGAGCCGCTATTGTTGGGCTCCGAAAATTTGGGCTCGGGAACAGGATCATACCCCCATCCGCCCCATGGATGACACCGAACGATCCGCCGCGCCGCCAACATGCCGCCGGAAACCGCTCCATGGTCTCGCACGGCCTTCGCCGCATATACCGAACAGGTCGGCCAATAGCGGCAATGCGCCGGAAAAAAGGGCGAAATGCAAACTTGATAGACTTGAATGGCGAAGCGAATAATTCGCGCCATTGAGGTTTTCATTTCTATTCGGCCCGCCCTGTTTCGTCAGCCTCATCCGCTTGCCACGCATCAAGCCGCTTTAACGCGGTTTCAAAATCCC
>JABJJH010000274.1 GCA_018660965.1 Rhodospirillaceae bacterium
ATGTTCGTCGTGCAAAGCGGCGGTGTCGCAAAGAGTCGCTGACTTGCCACTAATTGCCTTGATGGCTACGCTATCGCCTTGGACACATCATCCTGGGAATGTTGGTTAGAGGAGCTCTAAGCCATGCTGCACATTCAACCCATGGGCGCGAACACCGGCGGCGAGATCACCGGCGTCGATGTGAAGCAACTCGATGACGAAGGCTTCGCGCCGATCTACGCGACCTGGTTAAAATATGGCGTCATCGTGGTGCGCGATCAGGAAATCGAAATCGATGATTTCCTTGATTACAGTCGCCGCTTCGGCACTGTCGTCCCGCATCCGTCCAAGTCCACCCGGCACCCGGACTATCCGGAAATCACATTGCTGGGCATCAACAAGTTCGATGCTGACGGGAATCTCATTGAAGCAATCTACCGACGCGGCGGGGTTGGTTTCCATACCGACGGCGCCTATGACGACGTGCCTTTCAAGGCGACGCAACTTCACGCGATAGCGGTGCCAAGCACGGGCGGCAATACGCACTTCTCCAACATGTACATGGCGCACGACGCCCTGCCGCAGCGGCTGAAACAGACGTTGGAAGGGCGCAACGGCGCTTTTACGTATGGCGGCCGTTCGGCCTCACAAGCGCTTCTGAACGAAGAAGACCGGGATCGGAAGCCCGCGTTTCACCCGATGATCCGGCTTCATTCCGAAACCGGACGAAAATCGCTGTATTTTGATCCCGGCAAAATTCTTTACATCGATGGGCTCGAAAAACAGCAAAGCGACGACGTGATCGACGAACTCGCGGAACGGATGCTCGCGCCGGGTGCCCAATACAGCCATCAATGGCGGGTTGGCGATATCGTGATCTGGGACAATCGATGCATGGTGCATAAGGCGGCCGGGGATTATCCACCTGAAGAAGACCGCATTCACTGGCGCGTGTCGATCAAGGAACCGGCGGCGGCCTAGTGGAGCAACCGAAACGGATGGTTTCCATCCGTTTCGATCAGTTGCCCCACCAGACCAATATGTTAGTGGGCTGATTCACGAAATGCTTGGGAACCAAGCGTTTCGATCAGATCACCAGGGCCTGCAACCAGCGACCATCGAGAGTAAGGGGGAGCGTTCATGCGCATCGGTCTATTCACGGCGATGCAGTGGTCACCGGAGGAAAATCCGGCGGCGGTGCTAAAAGCGTTGCGCGAGCAAGTGCGCGCCGCCCGCGATAACGGTTTTTCGGCGCTGATGGTGGGACAGCATGTGCTGACCGGGCCCATGGGTATGTTCCAGACCATGCCGCTGCTTGGGCATTTAGCCGAAGACGCGGTGGGGATGCAGATTGGTCCCGGTGTGTTGCTGCTGTCGATGATGAACCCGGTGCTGGCGGCGGAAGAAGCGGCCACCATCGATTGGCTTTCCAATGGCAATTACGCGCTCTGCGCCGGGCTCGGCTACCGGCCCGAGGAGTTTCAGGCCATGGGGGTGGAGATGCGGCAGCGCGTCGGGCGCCTCACGGAAGGCGTTGAGGTTATCAAGCGGCTGTGGAGTGAAGACAACGTAACCCATCACGGCAAACACTTTCATCTCGACAATGTGACGGCCAGCGTCAAACCGCAGCAAACTCCGCGCCCACCAATTTGGCTCGGCGGTGATGTAGAAGCCGCCGTGCGTCGCGCCGCGCGGATTGCCGACGCCTGGTGCGTGGCGCCGACTTTATCCACCGAGACCCTGCTGTCCTATATGGAAGTCTTTCGGGAAGAACGTCGTAAGAGCGGCCTAGCGGAAGACGTTAAATGCCCCCTGATCCGCGAGTGTTTCGTCGGTCGCGACGCGGCGCATGCGCAAGAGGTCAGCCGGGGGCCGCTATTGTTCAAGTACCGCGCCTATGCGTCCTGGGGGCAAGGGGAGACCACGGAGGGCGACTTCGACTCCGCCTATGATGATTTCGCCAAGGACCGCTTCCTGATCGGTGACGCGGCGCAGGTGAAGGACGAAATCCTTCACTACGCGGAAATTGCGCGAACCGACCACATCCTGTTGCGTGTGCAATGGCCGGGACTGGATCACCGCGAGACGCTTGGCAATATCGACCGCATCGGCAAGATCATCGCGGATTTGAACTGACATTTACCGTTTGAATTTCACACGTCGTTACGGCGTCGACTTCGCCTATGTAGTGAACAGCGCCGCATCGGGTTCGAAGCCGAGCAGGACCTGCCCGACGCTTTCATAATGACTCTGCCGGCCCTGTAATTGCTGGGTAACGGTGTGGATATCGCGAAAGCGTTGTTCGAACGGATTTTCTTCGAAGACGGCCGTTGACCCAACCATGCTGTAAACCGTGTCCGCGACCGCTGCGGATTGATGAATCGCGGTGGCCGAAGACAGCCGTATTTCAATTTTTTGATCCATGGATAGAGTTGGATTTTCCGCGATATCCCGCCAGATATCTTGCGCCGTGGTGTACAGATAACTTCGCGCAGCGCGTAACGCGGCCTCCGACCGACCGATTTGTCCTTGGATGACGTTATTATCGCGCATGGCTCGTTTGGTGCCGTACGGTATTTTTTCCCCAACGAGTCTGGTGGCGTCGTCCAGCATTCGCCGCGCGATGCCGAGCGCAACAGCCGCGAACCCGAAGGAATAGACGTTGCTGGTGCTGAAGTTAAAGAGACGACTGTTCTCGCGTCTGTCCGCCGCCTCGTCGCGCCCAAATGAAAAGCGTTCCGGTACGAACAAATCCGTGACCGAATAATCGTCGCTGCCGGTTCCCTTCAAACCCATGACGTTCCAGGCGTCCATCAACTGAACGTCTTCGCGCGGGAACAGCATCACCTTAATCACGGGGGCGCCGTTTGGCTTGCGTTGGGGGGCGCCGTCCGGGCCAATCACATGACTCTGGCCACCGATCCAACTGGCTTGATGACCGCCGCTGGCGAACTTCCAGGCCCCAGTGACCTTATACCCGCCGTCCACCATCCGCGCTTCCGAAGGGGCAGGGGGACCCCAGGCTGCGATTCCCTCTGGCGGTCCAAACACCTCCAAGGCAGTTTCGCGATCAAGATAGGCGGCGGCCATCGCGCAGGTGGCGCATTGCGACAGGCACCAGGCGGTGCTGGCGTCGAATTTTGCGAATTCCTCGATCACCTCGGCGAACGCGGACAGCGATAACTCGCCGCCGCCAAGAAAATTCGGCTGCAACATGCGATAGAAGCCGCCATCGATCAGCGCTTTTTTGACTTCCGGCGTTAACTGGCGTGACCGTTCTATTTCGCCGCCCGCGCCTTCGATTGTCGGCGCGACGGTTCGCGCGCGTAACAGGTAGTCCTGGCCTGATGACAGCGGCTCATTCATGATTGCACTCGAATCATCCATTAAATTAGTGATTAATCTAGGGGCGCGACATAACGCTGTCATCCGAAATAGTCCGGCGTCTCGACCTTGTCGATGACAGCATGGCGCGCGATGCTATAATCGGGTGCGTTAAACCGGGAGGAACATATGGCGTCTGAGATCAAGCCCCGTGGGGTTGTGCACTTCAGTATCCCCGTTAGTGACCTGGACGTCAGCAAGGCGTTTTATACCGAGTTGCTCGGTCTCACCTTTTTAAGGTTTTCGCCGGCCTTCCAGATGATGTTCCTGAGCGCGGGCAAGGATTTCATCAACCTTTGCAAAAGCGAGACCCCGATCCAGCCCAATGGCGAAAACGTAAGAAGACTGCATCACGCCTTCGCGGTGGAACCAAGCAGATACGATGCCGCCAAGGCGTTCCTTGAAAAGAACGGCGTGGCGATAATCGATGAGGAAAATCGCACGACCGGCACCTTTCCGGGGCGACAGTTCTACATTCACGATCCGGACCAAAACGTGATCGAAATCACCGAATGGTCAGGCAAGGATTTTTAACGGCTTCGGTTCAGTAGACTTTGTGAGACCGAACCCGATTCAGTATCCCGCCGCGGCGTCAATTTCCTGCAATAGCGTTTCACCGGCGTCGAGGCGTTGGATGTTGGCGACGATTTCGGTTGCGAGTTGGGCAACGGTTGGGCGTCTGGCGACGTGTGGCATCACGGTGACTTTTGGATGTAGCCAAAGCGGGCTTTCCGGCGGCAGGGGTTCGGGCCAGAGCGCGTCGAGGGCGGCGTAAGACAATTGTCCGGAATCGAGTGCGTCGATCAAATCCGCGTCCACCACATGTTTACCGCGTCCGACGTTAATGAGCATCGCGCCTTTCGGCATCATGGCGAAGGTCCGGGCGCAGAAGATGCCCTCTGTTTCCTTCGTGAGCGGCAGCAGGCAAACGGCGATATCGGTTTGATTGAGAAAGGGTTCAAGTTGGTCCGCGCCATGGAAAATCTGTACTTCAGCATTTTCCTTCGGTGTTCGAACCCAAGCCGAGACGTTGAATTCCAACGACTTTAAAACCAACGCCGGTGCTTTCGCCATCATGCCGTAGCCGAGGAATCCAATGCGCCTTTCATCGGGCCGGGTTATCGTCGTCCGGACCCATTCCTTCTTGGCCTGGCGCGTCTGATAGGCGGGCATATCGCGGTGGAAACGGAGCACGTGCATGATGACGTATTCCGTCATCATCGGATCACCACCGGAAGGCTCCACCTTGCCAAGCGGCGCCTTGGGCAAATTCGGGTGGTTGATAAACGGCTCCACGCCCGCCGAGCGCGAGAACATGGCTTTCAAATTTGGAAAGGCGGGGAGAACGTCAAAGTCGGGCCGCATGAACGCGAGATACTCGATTTCCGCCGGGTCTCCGGCATCGGGCCATATGCGAATTTCCAGATCGGGCAACTGCGCCTTGAACGTGGCGCGCCATGCGTCCGCGTCGCCGATTACTTTATCCAGATTTACGATAAGCAGCGCCATGAGTTCCCCCTCGAGCCTCTTACTGGTTTCTATCGGTCACCATAAACGGATCACGGGAGAGGTAAACGAACAGATTCAGGGAAGGGGGCTCACTTTCAGCTTATGGTGTATCGACAGTGTGATTGTCGCTTAGGACGGTTCGCATTATATTGGCGCTACAGGAAACAATCGAATTCGAAAGTTGCCCGACCGGCTTTAGCCAGCGTCGTGGACAACATGTCGGACAGGGAGGGAAGACCGTGCACACCATCGATATCGTGACAGTCCAAGACAGCCCCATGGAAATTTTTATGTTCGAGCCTGAAGGGGAAGGCCCCCATCCGGGCATTGTCCTGGCGCAGCATATTCCAAGTGGCCATTCCGGTGTGGAGAACGACGTGTTTACGCTGAAGACAGCCGAGCGATACGCCGAGAATGGTTATAAGGTTGCGGTTCCGTTCATCTTTCACTGGTGGCCAAAAGAAGAC
>JABJJH010000088.1 GCA_018660965.1 Rhodospirillaceae bacterium
ACAACAGGAAATCGCTGATATACGCCGACGCGGTCGCCTGACGGGTGATTTCATGGCCGATGGCGGCAAGGCCGTTGGCCGTGTTGATGTCCCAGAACGGCGGTAAGGGGACATGCCGGTAAACTTCGTTGAAGGGCGATACGCCCGGTGCGATATCCGCGTAGTTACGTTGGGTGTTGCGAATCAAGGCGCCAACAACGATGGAAACCCCCACGCTGCTGCCGATGTTCCGCGATAGCGCGAACAACGCCGTGCCGTTCGGCATTTGCGTCGGGCTCAATTCGGAAAACGTCAGGATAGAAAGCGGGACGAAGAAAAATCCCATGCCGACGCCCTGAATGATACTGACGAAAACGACCTGCGCCGCGCCGACATCCGGCGTGAATTGGGAAAACTGCCATGTCGAGTATGCGCAAAGCGCCATGCCGAGGGCGATGATGGGTCGCGGTTCGATGTGTTTCAGCATCCGCCCCGCGATATAGGACGCAACCAGCGTGCCCACCCCGCGCGGCGCCAGGACGAGCCCGATGGTCAGCACGGGGTAGCCGCTCAAATTTTGCAAATAAGGCGGTATCAGCGCCAGAACCGCGAGCATGAGGACGCCCAGCAGGAACATCAGCACCAGACCAAGCGTGAAGTTTCGGCTTTTGAAGATTGACGGGTTGATGAACGGATTGCGCGCGGTGACGCTGTGAACCACGAAGGCGTATAACGCCGCCACCGACACGCCGGCCAGGATCATGATCTGGCGCGAGGAAAACCAGTCCTGCCGTTCACCCTGGTCGAGCATGAATTGCATCGACGCCAAGGCCATGGCGAGTAGTAAAAATCCAAATATATCAAAGGGGCGGCGTGTTCCGTCTTTGGATTCGGGGACGAATATGACGACCAGAACGATGGTGGCCACGGCGATCGGGACATTGACGAAGAATACCCACGACCAACTGAAATATTCTGTGATGGCGCCACCGATTGTGGGGCCGAAGATTGGGCCGAACATCATGCCAATCGTCCACCAGCCCATGGCGGTGCCGCGTTCTTCCGTCGCGTAATTGTTTAACAAAATCGCCTGGGACATCGGGCCGAGCGGCGCCGCGAAAATACCCTGCAGCGTTCGGAACGCGACAATTTCCACAAGAGATTCCGACAAGCCGCAGAACACCGACGTTGTCGTGAAGCCGATGACGCAAATCAGAAAAAACCGCTTTTGCCCGATGCGCAGACTTAGAAAGCCGCTCGCCGGGGTCACGATGGCGACCGCGATCACGTAAAACGTCAGCACCCACGACACCTGGTCCTGGGTGGCGGACAGACTGCCCATCAAATGCGGCAGGGCGACGCTGATCATCGACGTGTCCAGCACCTGCATGACGGCGCCAAGCGCGACGGCGAAGGTCAGCAAGCCCCGGTTGCGGACTCTTTGGCCCTCCCGGGACCGATCCACGGTCGCAGCCGTCATTCGTCGGCGTCGCCATGGACGCCATTTCGCACCAGCGCAAGCGCGGACGCGATAATGCCAGGCGCCTTGCGTTCATGCATGGTGTCGATTTCGACGATGACGCTCATGCCCGCTCGCAACGGCGGGTCGGTGTTTGTTTTCACCACGTCGAGGCGCACGGGAATGCGTTGAACGACCTTGACCCAATTGCCGCTGGTGTTCTGTGGCGGCAACAGCGCGAATTCCGCGCCCGTCGCCGGGCTTATGCTGGACACGATGGCGGTCCACTGGTGGTCGGGATAAGCGTCCACTCGAATGGTTGCCTGTTGTCCCGCCTGAATATGGGTCAGGTCGGTTTCCTTCAAATTAGCCTGAATCCAAACGCCGTCCGCCGCGACGATGCTGAAGATTGGCTTGCCCGCTTGAACATATTCGCCGGGCTGGAGCCCGATATTCGTCACCACGCCGGCGGCGGGCGCGAAAATACGGGTATGCCGCAGGTTCAACTCGGCCTCGCTCCAAACGGCGCGGGCTTCGCGGTAACGCGGGTGTTCGGCCACCGGGATGTCGAAGCGACCGGCAAGACTAGCGCGGACGCGGGCGAGTTCCTGCTTGATCGCGATAACCTTTTGACGCGATGTCGCAATGTCGCGCCGGGCTTCGTCCAGTTTCGATAGCGAGATATGGCCCTTCGCATAAAGTTTGCCGCGCCGTTCGTGTTCGCGCGTGAAAAAATTGAAATCCTCGCGTGCGACCTTCATTTCGGCCTGTTTCTGACCATAATCGGCGCGCAGCGCATCGATTTCGGCGGCGACCTTCGCCATGTTCGCGGCGGCTTTGTCCCGTTGAATGCGAAAGGGTTCCTCGTCGATCCGGAACAGCATTTGTCCGCTGGCGATGAACTGGTTGTCTTTCACGACGACCTCGGTCACCCGACCGGAAATGTCCGTGCTAACCGCGATCTTGTCCAATTTTATGTTGGCGTTTTCGGTCGAGATGATCCGCCCGCCGGTCATGTAAAAATAACCGCCCCCGGTTGCGATAACCGCCGGACCGAGGATGAGGAGTAACATTCTTTTTAGGAAACGCATGATGAATTTGGCGCACGGCGTTAACCGGCTTCCTCCAGTTTCGGGTCATCGTCGAGCAGGTTGGATTTCAGGCGCAGTAGCGCGTTCAACAGCATATCCGCTTCCGCTGGAGAGAAACCTTGTAACGCCTCCACTCTGGTTTCCAGCGATATTTGCTGCATCTGCGAAAGGGTGGGATGGGCCTTTTCCATGACATAAAGCCGCCAGGCGCGCCGGTCCATGGGGTCGCTACGCCGCTCCACCCAACCGGCGTCTTGCAACCGGTCGATATGCCGGCCAAGAGTTATGGTTTCGACTTCCAGAATGTCGGCTAACGCTGTCTGGTTAATGCCTTCCTGAAGCCCGATATGGGCGAGGACGCGCCACTGCGCCCGCGTCAGGCCCAGTTTCGCGGCGCGTTCGTCGAAGCGTTTTCGCATGAGGCGCGACACGTCGCTCAACACAAAGGCGACGTTCTTGTCGAGATCGGAATTTCGCATGTGCAATAACTAATAAGCTAGCTTTATATAAGCAAGCTATTTAAGTCCCGCCTTACGGTGTCAGGGCATTATTTCCGGGGCCTGTTCATGCGGTCATGCCGTTTTCGGATTTCTTCCGGCCATGTGCTTTTGATGAAGGACAAAACTGCGACGATATCGGCGTCGTCAAGCACGTCTTCAAAGGCGGGCATGTCCGATTGGTATCCGGGACCCGCGACCGCCGCCGTGCCACGTTTGGTCAGGTCGATCAGCAGCGCGTCGGAATGATGCCAGGTGTGGCCGGATTCGTCGTGTGGCGGCGCAGGCAACTTGCCATCACTCGCACGCTGCCGCCAGTCCGGTTGGCCTTCCAGCCGCGCGCCATGGCATGACGCGCATTGCGCCGTGTAGACGGTCGCGCCCCGGGCCACGACCGCCTTGTCGCTGGGTCGTAACGCCAACTCGGTCCCCGGCATCGTCAACCAAAACACTACTGCGGCGACGCCCGCCAAAATTAAGAGCGTCGCGCCGATGACCACCGTCTTTTTATTCATATGGCTACCGCTGCTTCGCCGCGCCGGACGTCAGCAGCGAGTCGATGTCGCCAGCGCCGAACCCCCAATCGGCGAGCGCGTCTTTGGTATTTTCACCCGCATAGGCGCAGCCGCTGGGGATTGCGCTGGCGGTTCGTTCGAAGCGCGGGGCGGGGCCCGGTTGCTTGACGCCGTCGACCTCGACGAAGGTGCCGCGATGGACATTGTGTGGATGCGCCATCGACTCGCTCATGCGCAGCACCGGTGCATAACACACGTCCTTCTGCTCCATCAGCGCCGTCCATTCCTCGCGGGTCTTGGTCTTGAAAACAGCGGCCAGCGTTTCCTTGTTTTGTAACCAGTTATCCCGGTCCGCCTGCGCCGGCAGGTTGGCGTCGCCAAGCCCGACTGTTTCCAGCATCAACTTGTAGAACTGCGGTTCGTTGGCGCCGATGGCGATATGTTCGCCGTCGCTGGTTTCATACGTGGCGTAGTGGTGGCAACCGCCGTCGAGCCGGTTCGACTCGCGTTCCTCCTTGAATGCGCCGCTGGCCAAGGCGCCATAGGCCGATGACATCAATGACGCCGCGCCTTCAACCATGGACGTGTCCACCACCTGACCCTTGCCTGACTTTTGCGCTTCGATATAGGCGGCGAGCGCCCCCATCGCCATGTACAGCGCGCCGCCGCCAAAATCGCCGATCAGGTTCAGCGGAGGGGTCGGGCCGTTTTCCTTCGTGCCAATCGCGTGCAGCGCGCCCGTCAACGCGATGTAGTTGATGTCGTGCCCGGCGGTGTGCGCGATGGGGCCATCCTGCCCCCAACCGGTCATCCGGCCATAAACCATTTTCGGGTTTCGGGCGAAGATCGTATCGGGACCAAGGCCGAGGCGCTCCATGACGCCGGGCCGAAAACCTTCGATCAGAATATCCGCTCGATCGCAGAGCTTGAGTGCGGCTTCGACGCCGTCGGGATTTTTGAGGTCGAGCGCGATGTTCTTTCGCCCGCGCAGCAGGTTGTTGTATTTCGGTTCGTTCGGGTCGGCGCCAACATTGGCCACCCGGTCCAGCCGGATAACATCGGCGCCCATATCCGACAGCAACATGCAGCAGAACGGCCCCGGTCCGATGCCCGCGAATTCAACGACTTTTACCCCTGCCAACGGCCCCATGGAGTCTCTCCTTATCCTGTGTTTCGGCTTCAATGATTCCGCCACCATACTCCGGCGGCTAAGACTGTAAACGCCATTTACGCTGTAAAAACTTGAACACCGCCAACAACACCGGGATCAGAATCCACAACAATCCGGCGAACCATAACGGCGCCGCGGCGTTGGCCGTCGCATCGAGCAGATACCCCGCGATTGCCGGAAACGCCGCCATGCCGATGAAATACAGCGCGGATGCGACGGCGAATCCGGCGTTTCGGCTTTCCGGACGCAGCACCTGGGACGGCAACGCCATGATCCCGCCGGTGCAGCCGCCGCGCAAGAGTCCGAACAATAAAATCCATACCAACGCGGGTGCGATATAGGGAAGGAGGACGCAGGAAAGCGCCGTGCCCACCGCGCCAACGACAATGAAATAGTTCGGTTTTCCCGTCTTGTCCGAAAAGACCCCGCCAAGCGGCACGGACGCTATTGACACCACGGCGGCGAGGCTGGTCAGAAGTCCCGCTTCCGCGACGCTCATGCCCTGGGCCATCAGAAGCGGCGGCGTGAAGCTCATGAAGACGACGTACCCCGTGCTGAACAATGTGCGTCCAATCCCGGCGAGCATCGACAGTACAAATTCCGCTCGATTGAGGATCCATAGCGCCGGGCGATTGTTAACCGTTGTGTCGACTCTTTCAGGGGGCCGGAAAAATACGAAGAGTATGATCATCGCCAACACGGTTATGGCGGTGTTGGCGATGATCGCAATCGGCCAGGACGTCACATCGGCGATCGTTGGTAAAAGCGCCATGGCGAGCCCGACGCCGAGCCCGAAACTGGAGGCCACCGTCGCCAGGGCGGTGGCGATTTCCCTGCCGACGAACCAGTCCGTCACCACCTTCGGCAGCAAAATCGTGATCAGAACGGCGCCGGTCCCGCCCAGCAGGCGGCTTGCGAACATGACGGCGTAGGATTCCGTCGCGGCGAACAGCAGGGCCGCTCCAAGCATGATCGCCAGACCAAGCATCATCGCCGCCTTGTCGCCGATCCGCGCCGCCAAAAGGCCGCCAGGCGCCGCCAGAAAAATACCGGGAAACATGAACAGGCCCGTCAGCACGCCGATATCTGTATAACTCAGACCGACTTGCGACACGAGAAACGGCGCCAGGGCCGGGACGGACTGGAACTGCATCGGCAAGGCGACGCCGATCAGAAAGATGAGCGCAAGCACGGCCCAACGATTGGTCAGGCCAGTCACCGGCTGCCGACTTAGAAAAATACTGCTGGCGGGCGACCCAGCATGACCTGACCCACGGTTTCGTAATGCGCGTCGCGCGCCTGAATTTGCTG
>JABJJH010000119.1 GCA_018660965.1 Rhodospirillaceae bacterium
CACCCCGCCACTGGGATTGGCGGGATACCGATCATGTTGAGTTCGACGACTTTTCCCAAGCCTATATTCCACACATGGATAAAGAGACCGGTCGATTGATGAGCCTTAACCTTGAGGCGGTCAAATAGTGGCCTTGTAAACGAACATCAGAAATTCATGAAATTTCACTACTACTTGAATAATAAAGTTGATAAGATTGCGGCGATTAGGGGATGATCTGGTAATTGCAACTAAACATGAACCACGTGATTTGCACGATGGGCGATGCGAACCAGCGTTATTCAAATTACAAATTTTACGAACCATCCAAGGTGGATGGGACGAACACTACTGGGAGGAACGAATGAAATCTTGGCTTAAAGTCCTGGCAGTCGCGACCGTTGCGTTAGCGGTAAGCGGTTGCGCATCGGAAAAAATGGACAAAAAGATGGCGGTCAAGTTCATGACCGCTAAGGAAGTCGGTAAGGCCTTCGCGAAGGGCAGCAAGGAATGCTCCTGGAAAGCCGGCAAGAAGGGCAAAGATAAAGGTACGGATTACTACTACAAAGACATTTCCGCGACCTCCGGCAATGCTGATCGCGTGCTTGGCAAAACGACCCTTCAAGGTAAATGGAGCGTCGAAGGCGACACCCTGTCGCTGAATTTTGGCATCGGCAAGCCGCAAATGTACAAATTGGCGATGGTCAAAAAGAAAACTTACACCGCCTATTTGGACGGCAAGAAGAAAAAAATGACGTTCAAATGTAAGTAACAAAACGCCAGAGAATTTGGCGTATTTTATAAGGGGTGCGGCTCATGCCGCGCCCCTTATTTGTTTTCGATGGCTCGCGCATCGCCAGAACACCACCGTCGCCAAACATTCCGATACGCGGTTTCGAGCGCGATAGCGAAACTAGCCCCGTCGACCAAGGGTGATTGCGCAACACGCGCCCGCACGGCGCTACGCGTGGGGCGCTGCGCCAAAAGACGGACCGCCATTTCCGCATAAGCTGCGCGTGTCGTCACCGCCCATTCCGGGAACCCGGCTCGATTTAAAAATCCGGCGCCAAAACGTCCCACATGCCGATCACCAACCAAACTGACCACGGGAACCCCCATCCACAGCGCCTCGCAGGTCGTCGTCGCGCCGTTATAGGGAAACGGATCCAACGCAACGTCCACGCGGCCATACAATGCCAAATGCTCTTTTGACGAAGCGAGACGACCGTGTAGCACCAACCGATCGGAATCGACGCCAAGCGTCTGAAATCGAGCCCGGACCCGCGCAATCGTTTCCGCATCGCCCAATTGCCGCGCCTTTAACAGCAACCGGGCGTTCGGCGCCGCGCGTAATATGTCCGCCCACAGCGTAAGAACAGCATCATTAACCTTGCTAAGGTTGTTGAATGAACCGAATGTCGGCGTCCTCCCCCCGTCTGCTTGTGGAAGAGGCGCGTCGGGCGGCGCATAACACATGAAGCCACTTGGCAATCGAAGAATTTGCTCGGTAAACCAATCTTCGGATTCGCCAACAGGATCGACCCATTCATCGCTGAGCACATAATCCATCGCCGGGATTCCAGTCGTGGCGCCGTAACCAAGCCAGCTTATTTGAATCGGCGCGGCGCGGCGCGCGAACACAGGCAACCGGTTGTTCGCCGTATGTCCCGCCAGATCGACCAAAACATCGACCTCGTCTTGTATGATTAAATCGCGGAGCTTGGCGTCGTTCAGGCTGGCGACGTCCCGCCAGACCGACGCATGCAGCCGTAATTTCTCGGTCATTGCATCCGGCGCGGCGGCGTCGCTGTAGAAAAAACCCCGAACCCGGCGCGCGTCGTGATGGGCGAAGACCGTATCCAGGAAAGACGCCACCGAATGTTCCCGAAAATCCGGAGAAACATACCCAACCCTCAAGATTTTGTCCGGATCGGGGGAATTGGGGAACGTCACCACCGGCGTTTCCGGCGCATGACGATTCGACCATTCCCGATGCGCCGCCACCATTTCCACCGCGTCAATTCCAGCGTCGTAACAAAGGCACATCAATAAATTGGAATGCGCGCCTGCGTCTTCCGGCGATAAGGACAGCACCCGGCCATAGGATTCTCGGGCTTCATCCAGGCGCCCCTGATCCTTCAGAACAATCGCTAGATTGTTGTGCGCGTCCGCCATTACAGGCGCCAACGTCAAAGCCCGCCGGTGTGCGGTTTCGGCAGCGCCCAACTGACCCTGCAGCGCCAGCGCCGCGCCATAAAGCGTCCAACAGCGGGCATCATCGGGTTGCGCCTTCAAGGCCGCCTGGAAACAGTCAATCGCCTCCGCTGAACGCCCTGAAAGGTGTAGCGCGACGCCTAAATTTCCTGTCGCGTCCCCGTAATCCGGGTTCAGGTCAAGCGCAGCCCGGTAGCTCGCAATAGCCCCAGGAAAGTCACCTTTCGCCTTTAGAATATTGCCAAGGTTATTGTGAATTTCGGCAATGTCTGGCCCGCATTCGATAGCATGACGAAGTGCGTCTTCAGCTTCTTCTTGATGAACAGGCGCCAAGGCGACGCCCAGTTCATTCCAGAACACAGCCGATGTGGGCTCGCGTTCAACCGCCCGCTTAAAATTTTCTTTGGCGCCGTCGACATCGCCGGTTGCAGATAAAATCGACGCCAAACGGGCGAAATCCATGGCTTCGACATTGCCCCCAAGCGTCGCGATGCGCGCGTGGGTCTCGGCTTCGGCCAAATGTCCCGCCAAAGGTAAGATCAACGCCAACAGTCGATGCGCGCCATTTTCGCCAGCGGCCAGGGCTTCACGCGCATAATTAACCGCGCCATCCACATCCCCGGATTGCATCGCGGCTTTGGCTCGCGCCGCCTGACTTTCGGTCATACACTAAACTTTCGTGAGCTGGAAAATGGCAAACCGTGACTCATTGGCTTTTCAGTTGATAAATTGCACGTACTGGCTCGCGCTCAGATACTTATCGAAAACCCCGTTAACATCAACTTGGAAGAACGCTCGTGAAAATCGCCCGTATCGACACAATAGCAATCGACATCCCCTCCAACCATGGCGGCGCCGCGCCGGGACAGGGCGGCCGGGAATGGAAGGTTCTGCCGATGTTATTGGTTCGCGTCGAAACCGACACCGGCGTGGTCGGTTACGGCGACGCATTTTGCTATGAATGCCGTCCTGCGGTTCAGGCCGCCATGGAGCAGATGATCGCGCCCCGCGCCATTGGACAGGATGCGTCTAAAATCACATCGCTAATGCAAAACCTTCAAAATGACCTTCATATATTTGGCCGATATGGGATTTTGATGTTCGCCATGTCTGGACTTGATATCGCCCTTTGGGATATCGCCGGGAAGAATGTGGGCGCGCCATTGCACGATTTATTGGGCGGGGCCGCGCACGACCGAATTCCTGCTTACGCCAGTTTATTCCGCTATCGCGACCCGGAAATTGTCGCCTCGAAAACCCAGGATGCGCTGGACCAAGGGTACAAATACATAAAGTTACACGAACGCTATGTTCCCGAAGTGAAGGCCGCCCGGGATGTCGCCGGGCCCGATATCCCCATAATGATCGACACCAACTGCCCGTGGACACCCGACGAAGCGCGACAAAATGCGCTTCTCTTAAAACCTTATAATCCTTATTGGCTTGAGGAACCGGTCTTTCCACCAGAAAATTTCTCCGGGTTGGCGCAAGTACAGTCAGCAACCGGCGTGCCCATCGCCGCCGGCGAAAACGCCTGCACGGCGTACGAATTCCGCGCCATGTTCGCCGCGAACGCCGTGACCTATGCGCAACCGAGCGTCACGAAAGTCGGCGGTGTTACGGAGTTCCGGAAAGTCGCCGCCATGGCGCAAATGGCGAATGTCACGCTTGTTCCGCATTCTCCATATTTTGGACCGGGGCTTCTGGCGACACTGCATCTGATGATCGCCCAACCGGAACCACCCTTGATCGAGCGATATTTTCTCGATCTGGAAGCGAGCCTGTACGGTGACTTGATCAACACTGTCGATGGTTATTTCACGGCGCCAACAACACCCGGCGTCGCCCCCGAACCCGACCCCAATGTCTTGCGTGACTACGCGGCGAAATAAGGGAGACAAACCATGGCCGAACAAGTCCATCTTGAACGCGACGGCGCTATTGCGACCGTGGTCCTGAATCAACCTGACCGCTTTAATGCGATGAATAAAGGCATGTTCCAGGGATTGAGCAAGGTCTTCGGAGAATGCAATGCCGACGCCACGCTGCGGTGCGTTATCATTCGCGGCGAAGGCGGCAAGGCGTTCAGCGCCGGGGCCGATATCAGCGAATTTGAAACGGAGCGCAGTTCTTCCGAAAAGGCGCGCGCTTATGCGGTTTATTTCCACGCCGGCGCCAACGCCGTTGGCGATTGCATTCATCCCGTTATCGCGCAAATTGATGGCGCCTGCATCGGCGGCGGGTTGGCTGTCGCAACATTGTGCGATTACCGTATCTGCGGCCAATCCAGCCGTTTCGGCGTCCCGGTCAAACGGTTAGGACTTGTGGAAGCCCACGCCGAAATGGCGCCGCTGGTGCATAAATTTGGCGCCAATATCGCGCTTGAAATACTGTTATTGGGCGATATCTTCGGCGTTCAGGACGCGCTGCGCATGGGATTGGTCAACCGGGTCGTGAATGACGATCAAGTCGGAACCGAAGCACGCGCCACAGCGGAAAAAATAGCAGAAGGAGCCCCGCTTTCGGCACGTTGGCATAAAAAATTCATTTACCGCCTTCTCGACCCTACACCGTTATCCGACGCCGAAATCGATGAAGGATTTGATTGTTATGACACCGAGGATTTCCAAATTGGCTACAAAGCGTTTCTGGATAAGACAAATCCTTCATTCAAGGGCCGCTAGCCCAAGCGTTAAATAGCGCCTCTTCGATTACGGTTTTACAACATCACCTATTGGCGGCGCCGTTTCACCGTCTATCGACTTTTGGTGTTTCTTGGCGACGTCCAAAAGACGCTCGAAGACATCGACCATTTTATCCAGAGTTTGCGAAGTTTCCATCCGCTTCTTGGCGCGCCGTTCGTCTTGCGCCGCCTCAAGGTCGGACGCACTAAGCGTGGATTTTTCAATGGCCCCACCACTACTCGCGCACACCATCCGCGCGCCTTCCGCCTTGCACATCGCGATTTCACCGGTTTCGGTATTTAACCGCCACAACGTTCCATTATCTGACTTCACGATTTGATAGCGGGGCCCTTCAGCCCAAGCCAATGACGCTGTCATCGCGACGCATAAAACGACCAACGCCGTCCCTAATTTTCTCAATGGCAAGGTATTCATCCGTGGGACCTATTCAGTACATTCAAAATTCCACAATATGTGGTCGTTGTTGAGCTTTTTGACAAGGAGTCCGTCCAGAAAACGCGACATTAACGACGGTTTAAACCGAACAAGCGTTAATACATGCTTGACGACACACTCAGTTATTCGTTACGCGTTCACACTGGCCTTTTACGCTGATATCCAGCAAGGCAACTATGCTTCGGCAATGTATCTTATTTAGATGAATACAGTTCCAGAACATCTTCAGAAGCGTCTTGATCTTCTCATGATTAACGCCGACACGCGATATAATCTGCGCAAGGTCATTCCAGTCTTCCGCGAAGACCTCGATTTCATCGTCGAAAAATTTTACGCACATATCCGGCAATTTCCGGAAATAAGCCAAATTTTTACAGGTAAGGCGCAAATCGACGCCCTCAAAAAACGTCAAAAACAACATTGGATAAAGTTATTTTCCTGCAGGTTCGACGACGCTTACGTGAATAGCGCTGTACGCATTGGCAAGATACATTTCACGCAAGGCGTGGCGCCATCGTTGTACGTCGCGGGATACAACTACTTTCACTGTGAATTGGTTTCGGCCCTTACTAGACGAAAATTCAACCCTCGCGAACTGTCCGATGTGCTAACATCGGTTTGCCGCGTGATTAGTTTGGATATGGACCTGTCGCTGTCCGTCTACACGCAAGAATATCGCGACAATCAAGAATCTGGGGACCGGCAAGAAGCTGGGGACCGGCAAGAACCCGAGCAAAATCCAGCGTGGGTCATCGAGTAACCTTGCTGTGGCGCTATCGGGTCCGAAGGCGCGGGTCCAACACATCGCGCAACGCATCGCCAAACAAATTGAAGCCAAACACCGAGACTGCAATCGCAAGCCCTGGAAATACAGCGACCCAGGGCGCGCTCTCAGCATACTCCTCTGCTCCACCTTGCAACATCAGCCCCCAGGACGGCGTTGGCTCCTGAACGCCCAGGCCAAGATAAGACAAAGAGGCCTCCAGAAGGATCGCCTGACCGATATTCGAGGTTAAAACGATGAGATACGGCGCCATGACGTTCGGCAACATATGGCGCAGAATGATCCGCGTATGCCCAAAGCCCAAAGCGCGCGCGGCGTCCACATAGGGGATTTCTCGTATCTGCAGCGCATTCGACCGCACAATACGGGCGCAGTCAGGAATGAATGGCAACGTGATCGCCAGAATAACAAACTGCAACTCGTTTCCGAAAACAGCCACCAACGCCAGCGCCATGATAATCAGCGGGAACGCCATGAACACATCAATAATGCGCTGCATGATAAGATCGAAGTTTCCACCGAAATAGGCGCTGGCGACACCCAGCACCAACCCCGTGGTCGCTCCAACGAACGCGCCGATAAAACCGATGAACAACGCCGTGCGGGCGCCGTACATAAGGCGGGTCCACAAGTCGCGGCCAAATTGATCGGTTCCCAACCAATACACATCATCTGGCGGCGTCAACATCGCGTTGAAGTCAATCAATTCCGAATCGTGCGGCGCAATTTGGTCCGCGAACACGGCCAGACTGACGATCGTCAAGACCAGCAACGCCCCGGCGACGCCAAGCGGTTGCCGACGTGCGAGACTGGCCACACGAATCAAAAGCGGTTTGCGCTGAAAGAGCGCCTCGGGGTCGTCAACGCTGTTTAATTCCGTCGTGCTCATGGTCTTTTGGCAACTTTCTATTTCAGAGACAAAGGGCCACCACACGGCCCAAATTAATCAGCCAGGCCGATTCATTCTCGGTCAATCCAACGAAGCCGAAACATCGTCGAAAACGAGGAAAAACGCAACGGATACATGGAAGAAATCTACACTGACGAACCTTCACCGCAGCGCCATATATAACCGGGCGCTGATACCGCAATGCGCATTTAATATATTACTAAAAGAAATGCTGGCGAGAGAGAAAGCTGGCGACCCCAACGGGATTTGAACCCGTGTTGCCGCCTTGAAAGGGCAAAATCCTCCTGTTTTTGGGACGTCTGAAAATGCATGCGGACTCCATTTTATTCATGTTAACAATGGATTTATGTCCGTTGTTATCCCCTTTCGTCCGGACATAAATTTTCCGTATAATTTCCGACAAAATTAATTTGTCCAATTTTGGTGATTCAATGACCCGCACCGTACGCGATGCAAAGCTGGATACGCCGACAGCACGCGCCAAATTGTCCCCCAGACGCGAACCATATTGGAGGGCAATTTCCACAGGGTGCGGCCTCGGATGTGGGAGTCCCCGCATGCATGTTGATTTGTGCGAGGACGGTTTGAACGCCGGTCGCCATCGCACTGCCCGGTTGATGCGCGACAACGACCTGAAAGCCACCCAGAAGCGCCGTTACAAGAACGAAGACGGACAGCAATCACGCTGGGCCGATTATCGCCAACCTTCTCGATCAGGATTTTACAAGTGACGGACCGGACCAGTAATGGCGTCGGTATTAAGCTATGTCTGGACAGCCGAAGGTTGGCTTTACCTCGCCATCTTGCTGGACCTCTTCTTCCCGTCGCATCCCCCGGGTCGGGCTTCGCTCGCCCGAGGCCAGGCTCTGGCTGGACCCTAAGCGATCGGTTGAAAAAGGACCTGGCTCTGGCAGCCCTGCGCCACGCCATCGCCGTGCGCAATCCAGCGCCGGTCTCATCCATTATTCCGATCGCGGCAGCCAGTATTGATTCGACAACTATCAGAGGTTCCTGAAAGCCTATGACGTGATCGCGTTCATGAGTGGAAAGGGGAATTGTGTAGCCTGCCCTCTGGCTCTTGACCCGGGGGACAGTGCGATGGCGGGGACCGTGTTCAAAACCATCAAATCAGAGTTGGTCTGGCGAACCAGTTTCCATATCCGGCGACACGCCGAAAAAGCCATTGGCCGCTACATCGACGGCTTCTAAAATCCAACCCGGCGTCATTCCGCGCTCGGCTGCAAATCGCCAATCACATTCGAGGCCGCGATGGCCTATACAAACCAACCGTCCCTCTACTAAACACGGGCAAGTCCAGGATACAAATTCGCTCCGGAAAGAAGTGGGTTCTGGTTCGGTAAGGAGACTGACATGAAACGCTCACGGCTCACCGAAGAACAACTTTTGAGGTCCTGCGCTAGCGAGAAAGCCTGCATGAAGACGGTGGATGTTTGCAGCCGTCACGGCATCTCGGAAGCGTTAAAAGGGCTCACCTCATCCACCTTGGAAATCAGCTTCTTTTCAAGGAACTTCTCAACTGGCTCGTCAAACGCTTCAATGGGCATATCGTACTTTTCGGCAATCGAAAGCAAATCAAGTTTTCCGTCGAGACTTCCCATAAGTTCGAAATAAGCGCGTGCTATAAGATTCCCATGCTTTCCGTCGCCTGCGCCATGCTGGTACGGAAAAATTCCATATTTCGAGAGAAAAGGATCAACGGTATAATTAGCTTGATAGGTGACGGCTCGCTCCACCGTCATTATCGCGTCCCATGCAACTTTCAAGGTTTCGAAAAGATATTCCGGTTTCACCAATGACAGGTCGTCCGCCGAGCTATGATAGGCGGGATACAGATCCAAATTGGGGCCCCCACGCGTAAATGTGCAAAATGGGATACGCAATCCTGCGCTGTCGAAATGCATAGCGTCCGAGCCCCCGGTCCATCTAGAATACGGAAGTGGCTCGTCGGGCATTTCATTCCAGCGAAGCGCGTGCCGAGCGGCGCGATCAAACACACTGTTTGCTTCGAAAGTCCCGGTAAAGCGAATCGGCGCCGCATCACCGCACATCATGAATGAATAACCGCCAACAGTCCGTTTAAGACGATCCGGGTAATTGGCTATATAGGCAATCGCGCCAATGCTTTCCGGCCATAGCGCTAAACGATATGAAAAATGCCGTCGTGGTAGCGCCGAGAGCATTCGGAACAATTCGACGGCCACGACGACGCTACTCAAATTATCGTTAGCGCCCTTCGGGTGACAAAGATATGTGTTGAGTAGGATTTCCTGTTTCGATTCGCCCGGAAGGAAAGCGTCGCCGATGCGGAGTGAACCGTCAAATTGCGCCACGTCGATATGGACGTGATAATTCCCCGGCGCGAGCGCTTCGACTTGTTTTTTACTCGCGCATAAACCCCATCGTTCCCGATAGTAGGTTTGTCGCAACGGTACCGCATCGTCCAAATGCGAATGGATCTCGATATGACGTATCAATTCATCACGGTCGATCACGCCATCAAAGGGCTGGCCATAAAGAAGAACATGGTAGCTCTCATTGGCGGAATCGATAACCCTATCGCCATTGGAGTCCTCGACCCATACCTCATTGGGTTGAAACTCCTTCGGTATGAGCCATCCCATTACGTCGGTTCCGGATGGAAACTCGGAAATGTCTAGCGCGACGTGGCGGCTTATCCGTTTAAGGGAATCATGAAATCCTGGTCCACATAACGCCCGATAATGCGGGAAAAGTTCCTCCATGAGGGCCCACATGTTTTCACTATTCTCTACGGCTGGCGCGTAAGCATTTGGAAAAATGTCACCGTCAGGCGTCACCATTTTATTTCACAGCCCTTCGTTTGAAGAAGCTCGACCAAATCTCCAACACTGCGCGCTTTATGAATCTCGTCAGGGGCAAGCATTACGTCGAATTCCTCTTCGAGAGCGATCATCAGATTAATATGGTTGAATGAATCCCATTTTTTAACATCCTTTGCGACCAAATCCGGCTGGAGCACAAGTGATTCGTCCTCAAATACCTCACGAAAACATTCCGTCAAACGATCAATGCTCATGACTTTCCTTCACATGTTTTTTCTTTTCTAGCCCTCAAATCGTTCCTCCTCTGAAAGACTTGCAATTTCCCGCACCTTGCCATGGATGACCCAATTCCTAACTTCGTCATCATTCGTCACATAGGCGTACGGGTTTTGCTCCAGCATCTCGCAAGTCACCGCAACAATGTCCGAGGCGTGGGACGCCTCTAGTGGAATGGCTGGATGCTTCGCTGAAATGACGGCGCCGGACTCAACCAGGCGCGGATAAATCCGTCCATGATCCCAGTTTGGTGAAACGTTGGCGGAACGAGAATACATAACCTCTTCGCAAGACCCCAGCGAAATTCCATCCTGGCGGAGGTCTCCGTGAAACCGCTTGTGGTAACGATAGGGGACGCTCAGCAGTTCCTCGGCATAATGATAAAGGCTACAGGCTTCATGCCAAGGAACCCCGAGAATGAGTATCTTGGCGTTGACGCGCGCGAGCCATGCCAAGGCCCCATCCTGCCCCCAAGCCGTGCGGCAGGGTAAGTTCAGGAATTCCTCCGATCGTGGACCCGTGACCATATAACTGTTCATCGGCTTAACAAGGCGACTAAATGTCGGGCGCTCGACCGCGCAATCCGGCAACACGCCAATGTCCGTCTGTGTACGCTTTAGATCGAAAATCCTAGTTCGTGGAAATGAAAAGCAGTAGGCGGGCACAACGAGCGTTCGTCGGCTTCCAATGAAGTCCTCAAACACGTCGAGTAACTTTGTGGGCGTTTCATGGGGCGCCCAACGAAAGCGATGCGCGAACGTATAGAGCCCGGAAAAAACCGCCAACACTTCATCTTCGGGGCCAACGACTTCATCAAGGACTCGATAAAAGTCGTCCTCGGACAATGCGCCAACTGGCATTGTTACGCCACTCGCGATGTAATCGCGCCCTCGACTACACCGTACTTTAACATTTGCGCGCGTGTCATTTCGTTAATTTCTCGCCGGTACTCCTTAACCTCTTCCGCACTCATGCCTTTGGAAATCAAATACGCGATTTCCCATAACGTATAGTCCGGATTTACAAACGTGGCGTTGTTAATATTGAGAAACAGACGATTTACATGCGCAATCGCCTCGGACCAATTCATCGTTTTGTGAGACCAGAATAATCCATTTCCCGTTAGGTCCCACTCGCCGGCTCGTTGGTGTATAGGGGTGTGATGTAGATAGTAAAACGGTTGAATGAAGTAATAATCCAACCCAGAATTTTCAATAAACTTACGAGTCTCCTCGACGGTTTCCTCCGTCTCACCCGGAAATCCAACGATAAACGAGCCAACCGTTATGATCCCCGCTTCCCGGAGCCACTTTACACCATCTTTGTAGAACTCAATTATCGCGCCTTTCTTCATATTCTTAAGAATCTGGTTGGACCCGGACTCCACACCAAGAAATACGCCTTTGCAGCCACTGCGCGCCATCTTT
Organism: Rhodospirillaceae bacterium; assembly: GCA_018660965.1. Lineage (GTDB taxonomy): Bacteria > Pseudomonadota > Alphaproteobacteria > UBA8366 > JABJJH01. The sequence continues at coordinate 11,553 of JABJJH010000119.1, forward strand.
TTTACCAATGGTTCATCCACGTATTGGCATCGCAGGAACGAGTACCAGGGCATTTCAAGCCCTTCGTCAATCATCTTATCCAGTAATTCCTCGAATCGTTTTCGCGGGACATTGAACGTATCATCAACGAAAAATAACGTCTTTAAATCCTGTTCCTTGGCCTTTCGAAGCATCCCGATAACATTGTCCAATGTTGTCTGAGCAAGATCGCCGGCTATGGTAGGGTAGGAACAGAAGGCGCACTTGAAGCTGCAGCTCCGCGCGGTGCGGATGTGCGCCATTTCCCCAGAGTTTATTCCCTCGAAATCTATGAGGGTGTCGTTAATATCGTTGGTTTCCGGGATTCGTGCGCCATGGTTAACACTTCCCTCCGAAGTCAGCCAAATCAAGTTTGGCACCTCACTCAGCTTACCAGGGAAAGACTCGACCAGCTTTAGGAAGCCCGCTTCTCCCTGGGCGTCATTCAAGAATGCATCGACACCGGATTCGAGCAAATACTTCCCCTGCTCCGCTTCACTCATATAGAGCAATGTCGTGAACACATGATGTCCGCCTGCCACGATAAATACGTCAGGAAGGTTCTCACGTACGAGTTGCCCCATTTTGCTAAGGTGATTTTGAGAGAGCACGAATGTCGTGCTCAAGGCGATTATGTCGGGTTTAAACGCCCGAATAGATGCAAATTCAGCCTCGGCATTCGCGGAATCTATGTAGTTAACAAGCTTCACCTCGAATCCATGACGACGGAGATACGACGCTAACAGCAAACTTGAGCAAAGCAGCATTTCCCATACAGAAAATGGTTCTGAATTCGGTATGCCCCGTTTGTTTTTCAGATAAGCAATATGATCGTAAAATTCGCCGTCCCCGGTTGCGACTCGCGTGAAATTCTGCATTTTCACGACCTGTGCGGCTCTTGCTTCATTCTTGGGTAAAGACAGGACATTGGGCGCCGAGGCCATATGGCCAACGACAACCACACGCGGGCGGGTCATATTTTCTTGGACATTCACCATCTTCAGCTTTCAATTTTTATGAAATGTCTGGGCGCAAACACGTTACGAGACTCCCAACGGGAAATCTCACCGGAACCTCCATTTTGCGTGAACCCAAGTTGTTCTAATTTTCCCACGATCATTTTATTTTGATCCGTTGGGCAATACCCTACCTCAACCGAAGAGTAACCTTGTTCATTCATCCAGCCAGTCAAGTGACTGAACATTCCGTCCTCGACTCCACGACCAAATACACGGCACGATAGAACCCACTCCTCAATATATACTTTCGAATTCGACAACCTGGCCAACAAAACACAAATAATGCCAGCGTCTCCAAATCGATCCTTGAGCGTCCCGCAAAAAGCATATCCATCGGGATCATCGGATAGAGTCGTTATCTTTTTTGCAGAGGACCGTTTATTCGTAACATTAAACTGATTTGTTTTCTGAACCAATGACGTTACACGCGGAAGATTTTTTTGAGAAATCAAGTCAACTTTCAATTCCATACGAAGCGATTTCAGATAAGTTTCGTAATCGACCGCCTCGGCCACCGCTTGCTGTCGTTCTACCTCTTCGCGATACATTTGAGTGCGCCTTTGGTCTTCTTCGCGTAGGATAGGTACGCTAAACAGGCCACTTCGCAAGAGTTCTGGAACACGCGCCTCGGGATCGTCACATAAATCAGGCACAATTAGGTTGGGCAAGAAACTGCGAGCCTCATGCCGTTCATGCAGTGAATCGTCCAGAAAGCAAATATTTTCTATTCCAAGATTAAGGTCATCCGCGATTTTTCGGATCGCTTCATGCTTCCGCGACCAGGACGCGTGAAAATAGACGATATCCGAGAGTTCGAGAACCATTTCTGCGCGTTCGTTGAACGGTCGCCGTGCTTGCTCGGGTTCGTTCTTACTGGCAACGCAGATGGGAACCCCGGCTAATGATAGATCCTTCAGGAAGCGTTGCATTTCAACAAAAGGCCGACCTTCGTCATCCGGGTCGAGGCGAAGGTTCTCCGGGCCATCATCGCCGACGACCCCTCCCCAGAGCGTGTTGTCAAGGTCGGTGATCACCGCCTTTACAACAGGGCGCACCGCTAGGGACAAAGCTTCCGCGGCGGCGACGCCAACCGCAGCGGCGGCGTCTGGATGACACGCGCATTTCCCCAATGTCCAATAGCGCGAAGCGTGCCACGGAGAACGTCCGTGACGACGTTGTAAATGGTCAACCGATAAACGCACCGTTGTCGGCGGAAGCGAAGAGTCGATCACGTCGAGGAGTTCGTGACGCCAACGCGCGAATGGTGAAAACGGATCGTCTTCCCAATGCAACGCTTCGGGCAGAATGACCAGCAGGCCTTCGCCGCGCGCCGCAATCGAGGCGGCCGCCGCTTTGACTCCTTGCGTATCGAATTCCCGACGTTCGGTCCCACCTCGGGAGGCGCCGAGCGCTGACAGCCACACCACCCACCAGTCGACCTTCGCCTTTCCCTGGAGAGCGGCGCTCACCCATCCGTCATGGTCGAGACTAGTACACTCAACGTGAAATCCATTTCCGGCGAAGGCGGCGATCATGGCTGGACGGATAAAATCCGTATTGCAGTTACCGCCTAACGCGATCTTGATGCGCCGCGAAAACAAGTCAACCGTACAATTATCGTCAAGTTTTGCCAGCTTGCGCTCAAGCCGCTTGGCCACCCGATAGGATGGCGCCACCATGAACTTGGCCAATGCTGGCCGCAACGCATCGGTGGAAGGATTATGCATTCTCATCCGGAATGGTCATGGCGACGCGGCGCCGATCACCGCGCCATTTGTTCGAAGCGCTACTCACGGGCAATGGGCTTGTATCACGTTCATGGCTTGCACAACCTCCAACATCAAGGGAACAGGGTCCGTTCCTTGGACTTCCAAAATATTCATTGTTTGATCAGTCGTCAATTGGGGCAAGCGATGGACCAGGAATTCAGCGTTCGGTTCAAGAGCCAGCGCACGGCAGGCTGCCTCGCCGGCCGCTTTCGCCGCTATGTACTCCAGCGCTCCAGGGACCGGCGCATCAATGAAACTTGTCGATGGAAAAAACACCTTCATCTTGGCGCCGTCGCGCGATCTTAGCACGCGCACCAGCCGGACCAAGCCCGTTACGTAGAAGCGCGAGTATTCAGCGAATTGAACGTCGTTGAAATTTGGCGACTGATCGAAGGAAATACGCGGGCTCCCAAAGTAATAGACATGCGTGGCGTCAAAACCGTTATTGACAGCCGCGATCTCCGTATCCGTGGCGTTAGTCACATCCAGACGAACGGCGCGCGTTTCGTTTCCGAGCTCCCACGCGACACGCTCGGCGTCTTGTCGTCCCAAATTATAACTGAGACGGACCGAGCCGCCGCCCGCGCTTACAACCTTCGCGACGACTTCGCCCAATCCCCGCGATCCTCCAATCACGAGCGCGCGTTGTGAACGAAATTCGTCAGGTCCAACGCGCTCCCGGATCTGGTCCAATGATTCCTGCCCCTGGGGGCGAGGGCGAAACGATGTCTGCAACTCACCCGTCATTCCTTTTGACGACACATCAAGAGTCAATCGCGCATAACGCTTCAAGGCCTTGGTGACTTTGTAGACGAGCGTGGAGGCCGTCATTGATTCGTGGTCGAAGCGAAGGCGCAAGGAATTAAAAAGCGAATGAAGCCCAGGGCATTCCATGCCCACAACCCGCGTTGTCGCCAGAACAAGCGCAAACTGCCCCATCGGGAGTCGCCGAGCGGCATTTGGCGCCAATCGTTCGAGCAGATCTTCATCAAGGCTTAGGTTAATATTGCCCTTTGATTCAGCGGCTTCCTCAAATGTCAGCTCTCGACAGGCGAGGCTTGAAAGGCGCGGCTCGGGACTAAATCGCGGCA
>JABJJH010000188.1 GCA_018660965.1 Rhodospirillaceae bacterium
ACCGGCGTGCCCAGCTTCGCGCCGGAATTGCTGCAACGGGTGCGCCCGGATGACCCGATGCGCATGAAGCATCTGGAACGCGCGTTGCGCCAACTGGCCGAAGAAGGGGCGGCCCAAACCTTCAAGACTCGGTTGGGGGGCAACTGGGTGGTCGGCGTGGTCGGGTCGCTGCAATTCGAAGTCATGGCCGACCGCATCCGCACCGAATATGACGTGCCAGTCCGGTTTGAACACGCCGAGCTTTACACCGCGCGGTGGGTTGAGGCTGACGATGCGCGCGAGTTAAAGAAATTCACCGATTCAAACCAGGGCAGCCTGGCCGAAGATCATGACGGATCGCCGGTGTTTCTGGCGCGCAACGCCTGGGCGCTGGGCCGGGCGGAAGAGGACTGGCCAGATATCCGCTTCCTGAAAACCAAGGAACAGTCGGCTTAATTCTGATTGCCCCTAATCCCGTTTTCTGGGGACCAAAAACCACACAAAGGTTATGAATTGCAGCGCCAGAAACGCACCGAATGACGCCTGATAGGCTTCCGGGCGGTAGGCGCCGTTCGCTTCGACCGGCCATAGATCGATGATTTCACCGATGCCGTATTGCGTCGCGAAGACGCCGCCGAACACCAGTAAATTGATTGCGGTGTTGACCCGTCCCGTGTGGGACAGCGGGAAATGCGCGCAGAGTTGGGGGTAGATCAGAATCGCGATGTTCATGGTCAACCCGAACAGCACCCAGACCGAAAGGCCGTGCGGATCCAGTTCCAGCACGACCGCCAGTTGCGCCGCCATGAACAAGGCGAGCCCCCAGCCGGTGATGGCTTTCAAACTAACGCCGCGGCGCGTCAAGTAATCCGCTGCGACGCCCGTGCCGACGAACCCGATGGTCATGGTGAAAGCGAGGATCAGCAAATTGGTCGCCACGCCGTCGCGGTCGAAACCGCCAATGTCCTTAAACCACGGTCCCGCCCACAGGGATTGGATCGCCATGTTCGCGGCCAGCGTGGTCATGGCCAGCGGCGCGAGTTTCCAGAACAAACCGCTGGTGTAAATGCCGCCTAAACCCCGGATTTGCTCGCCAATCGCGGCGGGCGTGTCCAGCCCCTTGCGCTCGGGCACGACCATGAAGATGATCGCCGATGCGGCCACGGTGGCGATTGCCAAAACGACGAAGACGCCGCGCCAATCGGTCACTGTCAGCGCCATTTCCATGGGCGCCGTCGCCGCCATGGCGCCCAATCCGCCCATGGCCATGAAACACCCGTTCACCAAGGGCCAGCGTTGCTGCGGATACCACAAGGTGATCGCTTTCAGCGAGGCCATCAGTCCACCGGCGACGCCGAGCCCGATCAGCGCGCGACCGATCACCAGCATGGATCGGGTTTCGCCCACGGAGAACACGAACGCGCCCCCCGCCGCGCTCAACAACAGGACGGCTTGCACCCGTCGCGGCCCGAAGCGGTCGAGCAATACGCCCAGCGGAACCTGAAAGGCGGCGAAAGTGAAGAAATAGGCGGACGTCAAAAGCCCAAGGTCGCCCGCGTCCAATCCGATATCGGAAATCAATTGCGGCGCGATGATCGCGTTCACCGAGCGATAAAAGTAGGACAGGAAGTAACCCCCCGCGAACGGCAGGAAGACGGTCAGGGTAATGCGCGTCAGTCCGTGGCCGTGGCCGTGGTCTGGGCTGGAGGAAGTCGTGTTGGTCATCGACCGGTTATATGGTTCTCAGACCAGAAGCGCCATGCCGTCGCGGCCCGGGTCGGCGGCGCCGGTCCAAACGCCGTTGTCGATCTTGATCGCATGAACCCCGGCGAAGGCGTAGGACAAATGGCTGCGCGCGATAGGGTATCCCATCGCCGCCAGTTCATCGGTGATGTAATGGGGAATGCGGTTGACCACGTCGATGGTGTCGCTGTTGGCGGTGAAGCGCGGCGCGGCGATGGCGTCGGTCACCGACATGCCGAAATCCACGACATTCAAGATACCCTGCAACACGCCCATGGTGATATACGTGCCGCCCGGCGCGCCGATCACCAGATGCGGATCGTCGCCCTTGAACACGATGGTCGGGCACATGGCGGTGAACCGGCCCTTGCCCGGCGCAATGGACGCGGCGCGACCGGGGCGCGGGTCGAAGACGCTCATGCAGCCGTTGTACATGAAGCCCAGCCCGTCGGTGATGGCGCCCGACGGCATGCCGAGTGAATGCGTCATCGAGGCGCAATTCCCGTCTGCATCGATGGCGCAGACATGCGTGGTGTCCTTCGGTTCCTCGGTCGGGTCGAAGCGTTCCACATGGGCCTTGTCGCCGCGTTTCACGCCGTCGGCCAGTTTGGCGGCGTAGCCCTTGTCCAGCAATTCGTCCAGCGGGACATCGACGAATTGCGGATCGCCGACACGGGCATCCTTGTCGATGGTGGCGAGTTTCATCGCCTCGGCGACGGTGCGGATATAGTCCGGTGTGTTGTGACCCATGGCGGCGAGGTCGAAGTTTTCCAGAATGTTCAACATTTCCAGCACCATGACGCCGCCGCCTGGCGGGTTGTTGCTGGCGACCTTCAGGTCGCGATATTCGCTCCACAACGGTTCTGCGCGTCGTGTTTTGTACGCCGCGAAATCCTCCATGGTCAGTAAGCCGCCATTGCGCTGCATGTCGGCGACCATTTCTTCCGCCATGTCGCCTTTGTAGAAGATATCCGCGCCGTGTTCTGCAATGCGGCGCAGGGAGTGCGCCATGTCGGGGTTTTTCACGCGCGCGCCGATTGGGGCGATGTCGTCGCCGCCGTTGAAGTAAATTTTACGACCGGACGGCGATTGTTTGATTTTATCCGCCGTCGGCATGCGCCCGTTGTCGTCGTCCTGCACCCAGTAATTATAAACATGCGGGCGCACGATAAAGCCGGCTTCGGCGTGGTCGATGGCGGGTTGGCAGATGTCCTTCCACTCCATCGTCCCGTATTCGACGATGGCCTCAAAATATCCCTTCAAATTGCCGGGGACCATCACGGCCTGATACCCCGCTTCGTTGACCCGGCCCTTGAGGAAGAAACCAAACCCGTCGCGCGCCTCGCCGACGATTAAATCGGCCCACATATCTTCGCGCGCCGCCGCCGGGGCGCGAGTGTGAAAATCGATATAGCCATGAAAGCCGCGCTTGGGCAGGTAAAGCTGCAACGTGCCGAACCCGGCGATGCCGCACATTTGCGGATCGACGACGGTTTGCACCAACGCGCAGGTAATGGCGGCGTCCACCGCGTTGCCGCCGCGTTTCAAGGCGATAGCGCCCGCCTCGACCGCTTCGGGCTGCGGCGCCGTAATCATACCCTTGGCCATGGGGCCTCCGTTCATGGTTGCGCCGGGTCAGTATGAGCGCGGGCGAGGGCGGACGCAAACGGCGCGCCGGGCTTGCCGAATGTCATCAATGCCGCCATCTTCGATTTATCTTGTGATTGGAGTGCAGGATTTGTGGAAGACGCTTCTTGTCGCGATCGCCGTGATCGCGTTGTCCGGCGCCGCCGCGGCGCAGCCGGTGACGCCGGTTGACCTTGAATTGGTGCTGGCGGTGGATATTTCCGGCAGTGTCGATGACGAGGAGGCGCGACTGCAGCGCAACGGCTATGTCGGCGCGTTGACGAGCCCCGAGGTGGTGCGCGCGGTGACGTCGGGCATGTTGGGGCGGATCGCCGTCACCTACATGGAATATGCGGGCGCGGCCTTTTCCGAAGTCGTGGTCGGGTGGTCGTTGATCGAGGATATGGCCAGCGCCGAAGCGTTCGCCCGCAAACTGGCCGCCGCCCCCATCCGCACCGAGGTCTGGACTTCCATCGCGCACGCCATCGATTTCGCCTTGCCGTTATTCGCCGATAACGCCTTTGAAGGGACCCGGCAGGTGATCGACGTTTCCGGCGATGGCCCCAATAACAATGGCGTGCTGGTCACGGACGCCCGCGCCCGAGCGCAGGCGTTGGGCGTGACGGTGAACGGATTGCCGATCATCAATGGGCGGGTCAGCCCGTCCGGATGGCCGCAAATGGAAAACCTCGACTGGTATTATGAGGATTGCGTCATCACCGGGCCGACATCGTTCATCGTGGTGGCGAACAGTTTCCAGGACTTCGCCCGCGCCATTCGCCGCAAGCTGGTTTTGGAAATCGCCAACGCGACGCCGTTACAACAGGACGACGAAAGGGGCGGCGTCTGGTTGCGGTTCGCCAAAACGGACCGACCGCGCATCCCCTGCGACGCCGGTGAAAAGCGCCTGGAAGATCACATGGAAACGTATTGAGGCGGCTAAACCGCCTTGGCGCTCCGGATGCCCTCTATCTCGCTCGACGAATACCCCAGCTCGGACAAAATTTCGTCCGTGTGTTCGCTCAACTTCGGCGCGCGGTTACGGACGCTGCCGGGGGTGCCGGATAATTGCATGGGCGTATCCGCCAACGGCACCGGCTTGTTTGCGCCCGGGAAGTCTACCGAGGTCAGAAAACCGGCCGCTTCGATGTGTTCGCATTCCAGCGCCTGTTGCGGGGTATAGATGGGTGCGCCGGGCACGCGAGCGTCCTCCAGGGCGGCGAGGGCTTCGTCATTGGTCAAGGTTTCCGCCCATTTCTGGGTGCGTTCGCTGATAGCCAAGGAATGATCCGCGCGTTTTTCATCGGTTTCGAAGCGCGGGTCGGTCAGCCAGGGGTCGTCCTCGCCCATCAAATTGGCCCAGCGGCGATACATGGATTGGCCCAGCACGATGATGTAAATCCACCCGTCCTTCGTTTTGAACACGTCGGCGGGGGCGCTGACTTGGCCCCGGTTGCCGGTGCCGACGCGGTCGGCCTTATGCATCGCCTGTTCAATCAAGGCCGGGCTGGCGGTGGTCAACGCGGTGTGGAGCAGGGAGGTCTGGACCCGTTGCCCCTTGCCGGTTGCGCGGTGCGACATGATCGCCGCCAGGGTGCCGAGCGCGGACAGGGTCGCGGTGTTGAAATCGACCCACGACGCGGCGGAACGCATGGGTTCTTCGTATCCGGTCAAATGCATCAACCCGGACATGCCCTGGGCCACGGGGTCGAAGCCGATTTTTTCGGAGAACGGACCGGTGGTTCCAAACGCCGTGGTCGAGGTCAATATAATGTCGGGTTTGATCGCCGTTAGACTTTCGTAATCGAGCCCCAGCGAGACAAGCGCCTTTTCCGGTAAATTGGCGACGACGACATCCGCCGTCTCCACCATGCGGCGCAGAATTTCCTTACCTTCCGGCGATGTCGGGTTCAGCGTCATGCCCCGCTTGTTGCGGTTCATCTGCTGATACATCGCGCCGTCGCCCTCATCCGTCAAAGGAACGACAAAGCGGTCCTCGCCGCCGCCGATCTTGTCGACGCGAATGACTTCCGCGCCAAGGTCGGCCAGCAATCCTGCGCACCAGGGCCCGGCGATATATCGCCCGAAATCAAGGATGCGCACGCCTTCGAGAACGCCTGTCATGGAACTTCCCCCGTAAAATGTCGTGATTAAGCCTAGACTTTGACGAAAACCGCGCCGTTGTCCACCTTGACCTCGTAAGTTTTCAAATCCTCGGTGATTGGCGCGCACAACGCCCGACCATTCTTTACATTGAAGCGGCCTTCATGGAGCGGGCATTCGACTTCGGCGCCTTCCTGAAATCCGTCCGCGAGCGACGCGTAAGCGTGCGTGCAGATGTTGTGGGTCGCGTAAATTTCACCATCGACATGATACAGCGCGATTTCTTCAGTTCCGCACGTCACCTTGATGGGCTCGTCCGGTTTGATGTCGTCGGCCTTCGCAACCTGCTGCCAATTTCCGTCCGTCATGGTCCTTGCTTCCTTTTTTGCAATGCGAATTGGTTTTTGTTTTCCGAAATAGCGAATATAAAGCGTCGCTGCGTAATTCCCAGTTTCTTATCCACCCGTTTTCCCAAGGCCCGATTTTTTTTGATGAGTTGAAGTTTAGTATATGACGTTTGGCGAATTTGATTCTGTAACCCTGAGCGTTATCGCCGTGGCGTTTCTGTTGGGCGGGTTCTCGAAAGGCGGGGTCGGGTTCGGCTTGCCGTTGATCGCCATGCCGATCATGGCGAATGTCATTTCAATCCCGCTGGCGATCGGGTTGTTGTCGGTGCCGATCGTCGCGTCGAATACGTGGCAAGCTTTTTCCAGCGGTCTCCATGGCGCCATGTTTCGGCGGTTTTGGACGCTCATACTGGCGCTTGTGGTGGCGACGGCGGCGGGTGCGCAGATTTTGACCC
>JABJJH010000087.1 GCA_018660965.1 Rhodospirillaceae bacterium
CGGACGGTTTGATAACCATGGAATTTCCGCATCTCTTACAACTGACGCAGAACAATCAATTCGACACCATTTACCACGAGCACTTTTCCTACTTTTCGTTCCTGACCGTACAAAGGATATTTGAAGAGCATGGATTAACATTGATCGATGTTGAAACCCTGCCGACCCACGGGGGATCGCTGCGGATTTACGCCATGCATTCAGACCAATCGTCCAAGCGCCTATCGCCACGCGTGAAAGGCATGTGCGCGCATGAGATTGACCATGGGTTTGATAAAATGGAAACGTATTTGAAATTTGGAGAACAGGTAAAGCAAACGAAGCGCCTGTTATTGAAATTTCTAATTGACGCCAAGGAAAACGGTAAAAGTATTGTCGGTTACGGCGCGCCCGCCAAGGGCAATACCTTATTGAATTATTGCGGCGTCGGGAATGATTTCATCGACTATACCGTCGATAGAAGTCCGCATAAGCAAAACCACCTATTGCCGGGGACCCATATACCGGTTTTTTCGCCTGATAAGATCAAGGAAACCAAACCTGATCTGTTGCTTATTCTGCCGTGGAATTTGAAGGATGAAATTATGGAACAGATGTCTTTCATTCGCGAATGGGGTGGGGCGTTTTTGGTTTTAATCCCGGAGCCGGTCATAATTCCGTGAATATTGAAGATACAAAATTAAGCGGCGCCTTTATTATTAATATTAGCCGGATTAATGATGACCGTGGGTTTTTCGCGAGGTCTTTTTGTGAATCCGAATTCGCCGCAGCCGGGATTCCCGAACGCTTTGTTCAATGCAATATTTCCTATAACGAAACAAAAGGCGCCTTGCGCGGCATGCATTATCAAGTCCCGCCGTCAAACGAAGGAAAGCTGGTCCGCTGCACCCACGGCGCCATTTTCGATGTCATCGTTGATATAAGGCCGGATTCCGAAACCTACCTGCAATGGATATCGGTCGAATTAACGGCGCAAAACAGGACCGCCATTTTTGCGCCATCCGGGTTTGCCCATGGCTTCCAGACCCTCGTGGACGACAGCGAGGTGTTTTATCAAATGACCGATTTTTACGCCCCGGATCTTGCGCGCGGATTCAGTTGGAACGATCCAGAGATCGGCATTAACTGGCCCCTTGCAGCCCCAATAATTTCACCAAAAGATCAATCGCTCTCGAATTTCGTCGAATGAAACGGGTGCTGGTGACAGGCGCTTCGGGGTTCATTGGCCGTCACGCCCTGCCTGAACTTGTGAACAGGGGGTTTGAGGTCCACGCAGTTTCACGAAGTCCCGGCGCGAACCAGCCCCAAAATGTGCACTGGCGGCGTTGCGACATTCTTGATGACGCCGCGCAGGCGCATCTTATTCAAGACGTGCGCCCGTCTCATTTGCTTCATTTCGCATGGTGTGCGACGCCGGGCGTGTTTTGGACGGCGCCTGAAAATCTGGACTGGGTCGCGGCCAGTTTACGGCTTTACCGTCGGTTTTTGGAACAGGGTGGTGAGCGAATGGTTTTTGCCGGCACTTGCGCGGAATATGACTGGTCCCAAGATATTTTGTCCGAAACAAAGACCCCGCTGGCGCCATCGACATTGTATGGGACCGCGAAAAATTCCCTGAGATCGCTCATTGAATCGGCAAGTGAACAAACGAATGCGAGCTGGGCCTGGGGTCGGATTTTCTTTCTATATGGTCCCCATGAGGACCCCGCCAGGTTGGCGCCTTCCGTCATTGCAAATTTGTTGAATGGGCGTGAGGCCAACTGTTCCCACGGACGCCAGATTCGCGACTTCATGCACGTCGAAGATGTGGCGAGGGCGTTTGTTTCGATCCTGGAAAGCGACTTCTCAGGGGCGGTGAACATCGCTTCCGGCAATCCGGTGGCGATTCGAGATGTCGTCAACCAAATCGCCCGGAAAATTGGCCGCCCTGATTTAGTGAAACTTGGAGCCATACCAACCGCATCGAATGACCCACCGAGATTGCTCGCCAGCAATGATATACTAAGCGATACAATAGGGTTTCAACCGAAGTACGATCTCGATACAGGTTTGAACGAAACGATTGATTGGTGGCGTCTAGACGCGTTCCCGAGACTGACTGAATCGTAAATGCCTCGCCTCAAAATTAAGGAAGAAGGCGTCTACGAATCTAGGCGCTATTCACTGGGTCAATTTGCGAAGTCGGCGGCGGCATCGGAGATGTCAGCGATGCTAGGAACACCAGAGTAAAACGACGAAAATTTCTTAATTGGCCGAATTTCGTCCCGTGTTACCCCGGAACGAAAAATGCCTTAGCCGGAAACAGCTAAGACATTGATATTATTGGTAGCGGAGGAGGGACTTGAACCCCCGACACGCGGATTATGATTCCGCTGCTCTAACCA
>JABJJH010000086.1 GCA_018660965.1 Rhodospirillaceae bacterium
CCCGCCCCGTTGAAGAAAGCGCCACGGTTGCGTCGAAGGCTAAAATCCCTGAAAAAGTGGCCAGAATTCTGGAAACCGTCGAAGTTCCCGCGGCAAACAACCCTGCAATTCCTACTGCGGCCCCTACTGCGGCTCTCGCTACCGTCATGCCGCCGACGCCCCCAAAGGACGACGCGACGGGGCCTCGGCGGTTCGGGGTCGAAAATGTCGCCTCCAGAATTACGATTCTGGCCGAGGTCGATAGCTGGGTGGAAGTGCGCGACGCCGATGAATCGTTGTTGTTGACCCGTTTATTGAAAACCGGCGACTCCTATAAAGTTCCGAACCGGACGGGCCTTAAATTGCATACGGGAAATGCGGGTGGCCTTCGGATTGAGGTTGATGGAATTCAGGCGCCTGGTATAGGACCGGTCGGCGCGGTGCGCCGCGACGTCGCCTTGGACGCGGATGCGCTGAAAAGGGGCGACGCTAACCGCTAACCGGCAAACGTCTCGTCGTTGCAATCCGGTGCTTGAATTTTGGCGTCGGGAAACGCACATTCCTGATCCGCTTTAAAACCAACGAAACGGAACTTTTGATGGCGACTCTTCAACCTGTCCGCGGCACGCATGATCTTTTGCCGCAAGAAATGCGCGCGCATCGCCACGTTTCCGATTCCGCACGCGCGGTGGCGGCTTGCTATGGGTTCGATGAAATGGCGACGCCGATTTTCGAATTCGCGAATGTATTCAAACGAACGTTGGGCGACACATCGGACATTGTCACGAAGGAAATGTACACCTTCACCGATAAAGGCGGTGACGAGATAACGCTTCGGCCTGAAAATACGGCGGGGGTCGCGCGAAGCTTCATTTCAGAAGGTTTGGCGCAGAACGCGCCGTTGAAATTTTTCTATTCCGGACCGATGTTTCGGTACGAACGTCCACAAAAAGGCCGATTGAGGCAGTTCCATCAAATTGGCGTCGAACTGGTTGGCGTGGCCACAGTACAGGCCGATCTGGAGGTAATCGCGTGCGGTGCGCGAGTCCTGGATGATTTGGGCGTACTGGATAAAACGGTTTTGGAGCTTAACACGCTTGGCGACGCCGAGAGCCGGTCCGGGTATCGGGACGCCCTGGTTGATTACCTGCGGGGTTATTTGGATCACCTGTCCGAAGAAAGCCGGGATAGGTTGGAACGCAATCCCCTGCGAATTCTCGATTCCAAGGATGAGGGCGACCGTCGCGTCATCGCCGATGCGCCGGTGTTCACGGATTTTTTGAACGAGGAAAGCCAGACGTTCTTTGCGGATTTGCGCGCGGGTTTGGACGGAATGGGCATTGCGTACAAGCTGAATCCCCGCCTCGTTCGCGGCTTGGACTATTATTGCCATACGGCGTTCGAATTCACGACAACGGCCCTGGGCGCCCAGGGTGCGGTCCTTGCGGGCGGACGTTATGATGGTCTGATCGGTATGATGGGCGGCGCGCAAACGCCTGGCGTCGGCTGGGCCGGTGGAATCGAGCGGTTGTCCATGCTGTGTGGCGAGGCTTTGCCACCGCCGCGGCCTATCGCTATTGTTCCCGTTGGCGCTTCGACAAAGGATGTTGCATTCCAGTTGGCGGAAACCCTGCGGCGCGATGGGTTTCGCATCGATTTAGGCTATAGCGGAAATGTCAGCAAACGCATGAAACGGGCGAATAAACTTGGCGCTTGTGCGGCCATCCTGCTCGGGGAAGATGAATTGCTGCGGGATGAGGCGACAATCCGGCATATGGATTCGGGGGAACAGGAATGCGCGCCCATGGCGACGTTGCCCGATGTTCTCGCCCGTTACAAAACAACATGACCTCCAACACCAGAGGGTGCTGAAAAAGATCTATGGAGACGGGGAAAAAACCGGCCTCGCTTTTTGTGGTTGGCGCGAACCATCGATCTAGTCCCATCGGGTTGAGAGATCGGGTTTTCGTCGATGAAGAATCCGCACCGCTGATTTTCGATCAATTACGACGTTCCGGCGTTACCCAGGCCTTGATTTTGTCGACATGCGACCGCGTGGAAGTTCAAGGCGCATCTGATAATCCGCAATCCGCTATCGCGACTGTTCGGAAAGTTTTTGCCGAACGGGCGCCGGTTGATGTGCAGACGCTTACCGCGCAAGGCGACGATCCGTTTTATCACATGAGTGGAGGGGTGGCGGCCCGGCAAATTTTCGCGGTTGCATCGTCTCTGGACAGTCAAATCATCGGCGAGCCGCAAGTGTTGGGGCAGGTCAAGGAAAGCC
>JABJJH010000553.1 GCA_018660965.1 Rhodospirillaceae bacterium
GCGTGCATGTACGGCCAGGTGCCGATGCACACCGCATCGATGGAGTCGTCGTCGAGAAGCTCCATCCAGTCCGACGCCACATTGGGAATGTTGAATTTGTCCGCGACCTGCTGGCCCGATTCCACGGTGCGGTTCGCGACGGATACGAATTCAACATTGGATTGCTTCAAAAAGCCCGGAATATGGCGGTCTCGGGTGTTCCCGCCGGCGCCGATAAAGCCGATTCGGATGGTGTCTTCGCTCATGATGTATCCTCCCTGTTTGGTCTGTAAAATTTCAATCGTCGGCGTTGTCTAGCAACGCCTGTGGGTCCGCGACGCCGTAATCCCGGCGCGCGCCCTCCATGCTGACATACCCGTCGCGCAGATCATTGCGCAGACTGTCTGGATCGCGTTCCGATGGCGCACCATACCCGCCGGAACCGGGCACTTCAAACAACACGCGCGAATCCGCCGGCGCGGTGAAACCGCCCTTGCTGATCAGTTCCCGGCTGGCCCCGTCCGGCATTTCCAGGCTGATCCGCATGGCCGCGCCGGCCTTGCCCCCGGCCAGACCGAAGGGCGGTGATTTTGTGCGTTCGCAACACACGGCGGCCTGTGCGTCATTGCCCAGAATTCGCCACGCGCGCCGCGCCGCGCAGCCACCCCGGTATTTGCCCGCCCCGCCGCTGTCGGCGGTGATTTCATAATATTCGACGCGCACCGGAAAGCTCATCTCCAACACTTCGATGGGCGTGTTCATGGTGTTCGAAATACCACTGGCGACGCAGTTTATACCGTCCTTGGTCGGACGCGCGCCAAAGCCGCCCTTGATCGTCTCATAACTGACATAACGCCCGCCGGTGCGGTAATCGACGCCGCCCAGGGTCAGAATCGCCGAAGTGCCCTGGGAACAGGCCATCACCCGGTCCGGCATGAAGTTGGCCAAGGCGCCGAACATCATGTCGGATATGCGATGCGACATTTCATGATTGGCGTAAACGACGGGAGCTGGAAACGATGCGTTCACAACCGAGCCTTCCGGCGCGATCACGGTCACCGACCGCCAGCATCCGGAATTGGGCGGGATCATGCCGGTGGGATCGACGGACATCTTGACCGATGTGTAAACGCCGGACGCCGTCACCGATAGCGGCGCATTCATGGGCCCGGCGACTTGTGGGTCGGACCCGGCGAAATCGATCACCAACTGGTCGCCGGTTTTCTTGACCTTGAGGCGGATCATGAACGTCTCGTCTTCGGTCGCGCCGGGTTCCAGAATGCCATCGCCGTCGCAAAAATCCTCGAACGATCCCTCGCCGTCGGGCAATTCGAGCAACAAGGCGCGCATCATCGACTCGGAATAATCCATGACCTCGCCCATGATGCGCATCAGAACCTCGGGCCCATACTTGCCCGCCAGTTCGGACAGCCGCACGCCAGCGCGACGATTGGCGGCGATCTGCGCATTCAAATCGCCGCGCCGTTCATCGGGCGTGCGCACATTGCAAAAGATGATCGCGTCCACATCGCGGTTCAACACGCCCGCCGCGTACAGCCGGACCGGAGGCAGGCGCAAGCCTTCGCCGAAAATTTCCGTCACCGCGCCATAACTGCCGGGCGTGGCGCTGCCGATATCGGGCCAGTGCGCACGGACACAGGCGAAGCCCAGCAACAAGCCGTCATGGAACGCAGGCGACACGACGTTCACGTCCGGCAAATGCGACCCGCCGAAATACGGATCGTTGTGGATGAAAATGTCGCCCGGTTGAAAGTCGTCATTCGTGTCGACCACGGCCTGAATCACCGCCTTCACCGCATCGGGCATGGACCCCAGGTGGATCGGCAAATCCGGTCCCTGCGCGACCATGTTTCCCTTGATGTCAAAGACGCCGCAGGAATAATCACCGGCGGTTTTCAGGATCGGCGAATAGGCGGTCTTCGCCAGCACCACCTTCATTTCTTCCGCCGCCGCATACAGGCTGTTCTTGACGACTTCGAACGTCGCTGGATCGGTTTTGGCGTTCGCGTTCATTGGGTCGCCTCCATGATGATGTAACCGTTATCGTCGGCGCGCGCCGTCCAGCCGGGCGGCACCACAATGGTTGTGTCGATCGCTTCGATCACCGCCGGTCCCGGGGCCGTGGCGCCCGAATCCATCGCGTCGCGGTCGTGAATGGCGCATTCGACGCGGCCCACCCCCTTGAACCACACCATGCGCAGGCCTTTTTGCGACTCTCTCCCCGTCACGATTCCAGTTTGACGAAGGTCGAGACCTTCGAGCCGACCGATGGCGGTGAGCCGCAAATTCACCATCTGCACCCCTTCGGCGCGGTTTTCGTGGCCATAGGTTTGACGGTGTTTTTCATGAAAGCCGTCGGCCAGAACGTCCAGCGTTTCAGACGTGATCGCGCCGGACGGCGCCGGCACCGTCAATTCATAGGCCTGTCGTAAATATCGCAAATCGGCGGCCCGTTCGAACACCCAGCGGCTTTCGGGGATGTCGGACGCGCGCAACATCTCATGCGCGGACTCTTCCATCCCGCGATAAACCGCATCGACTTTCGTGGGATCGATGTCCACGAGCGGCGCATAGAATGTTTTGACGTAATCGCGCTTCAAGTCGGTGGCGACCAACCCCAGCGCCGAAAAGCCGCCCGGTATCGGTGGAATAATGATTTCGCGCACGCCCAGTTCGTTCGCCAGTTCAGCGGCGTGCATGGGGCCCGCGCCGCCGAACGCGACAAGGCTGAATTCGCGCGCATCATGACCGCGCTCCACGGAAACGATGCGCAACGCTTCGGCCATCGCGTTGTTGACGATTCTCAACACCCCCGCCGCCGCCGCATCGACATCGACGCCCAACGGTCCCGCCAGACGTTCGGAAACGGCGGCTTCGGCCTTGCCCGCGCGGATCGCCAAGCGGCCCGCCAACAACGCGCCGGGGTCGAGATAACCCAGGGTCAGATTGGCGTCCGTCACGGTCGGTTCCGTCCCACCGCCGTCGTAACAAACCGGCCCCGGCGCCGCGCCCGCGCTGCGCGGCCCGACACGCAACGCGCCCACCGGGTCAATCCAGGCGATGGAGCCGCCGCC
>JABJJH010000085.1 GCA_018660965.1 Rhodospirillaceae bacterium
CTTGGCGTGGACTTTCGCGATCTCCCGGATTACCGGGGCCTTCAGCACCTCGCCGCGCGCCAGCGGCGCGTGGCAGGTGACGAGCAGGCCATGCTTTCGGCAGGCGGCGATGATCTTATCCTGGCGGATATAGGCGTGATACTCGATCTGGTTGGTGAACAGCGGCTCGGGACATGTGCCCGCCGCCTCGTCGAGCAGGGCGACGGTGAAGTTCGACACGCCGATATTTTTCGCCAACCCCTCGCGTTTGGCCCTGGCCAGCGCGCCGAGTGTCTCTTCCAGCGGCACATTGGGCTGCGGCCAGTGGATCAGCAGTAAATCGACATAATCGAGGCCGAGCGTCTTCAGACTGGTGTCGAGCGAGCGCGCGAAGTCGTCGGCCTGCGCGTTCTCCTCGGTCACCTTGGAGGTGACCCAAATATCCTCGCGCGGCAGACCCGAGGCGCGGATTCCGTCGCCAACCCATTGTTCCGAGCCGTATTTGCGCGCCGTGTCGATGTGCCGGTAGCCGCATTGAAGGGCATGGACGACGAGCTCGACCGCGCGCTCAGGCTCCGGAAACAACATGGTGCCGTAGCCGACGACGGGCATCTGCGCATCCTGCGCGGCAATGGTGGGAGCCTTGGCCGGTTGCATCGTATTCCTCCGGGCTGTGTGCGGGGCGTGATCTGTGCGGGGCGGTCCCTCGACCGCAGCGTAACGCCATGGCGTGAACGCGTCGAGACGATTGCGCGTCGCCGTTTCATTCAGCGTGTAACGATGGGGCGCGGTTTTTGCTGGCTTGGGGGACGGTTGTGAACTGGAACGGAAAGGGGTTGTCTGTCTTCCGTGTTAGAATTTGCCGGAAGGTTTCGCTTCGAGCTTAGTCAAATAGGCAGTGTTGGCGTGACGGTTATACCGACGCCGCCCTCACGTTCTATCGTCATCAACGCCTTCGAGATCGCCAACCCCGGTATGCGCACTTCGATAAAGGGCGGACTGGATAGACTTTCGACATTACGACAATCGTTTCTTCTGACGCCGCCGCATAACGCCGAGACCGGCTAAGCCGAAGCCTATCAGGGTTAAGGCGCCGGGCTCCGGAACGGTTGCAGCTGCGACTCCATTTATCTTAAACGACAGGTCCTCTACATCCAGAACAACGTCGGTTGAAGCCGTGAACCCGCCGTTTGGAGTGGGATTGTCAAATGTCGTTGACCAGTATGAGCCCTTGGAATTAGGCAAGTGTAGGCCTAACCAATAATGCGTGTTCGCCTGGAGTAGTGTTGGAACATCCAGGTCGAAATGGACGTTGAAGGGATCGTAACGCGACAAACAGCATTGCGTGCCAGATAGGTCGGGCAACACGGCGAGGTTGATTCCATTTCCGGAAAACAATGGCGTTACAAGATTGGGACTATCACCGATGTCAGCATATATTTTCCATTCTATCGGGCCAGAGAAATCGCCAGATGTTTTGCTGACGATCATCGCAAAATCGACGGATGTGACAGTCCAGGGCGTCCCCGTCGTAAAATCGTCGAAGGAAGTGGACATAGGGTGAAGGGGAAATGCATTAGACCCGTTTGGGTCACCATTGTCCCACAGGAGGGTCGCCTGCGCCGGTTGTGACGAAGCAAACGCCAAACCTGCCAGAATTGCGAAGGCCAACGTGTAGGCCGAAAAACGTCCCCGCAATGATTTTACTGGAAGCATAATATTCACCCCCATCTATCAGGATACTTTGCCACTCTGCCAAATATCGAGTGCCAATATTTAATTTCGCAGCAACTGAGTAATTCTACGCTCATTGCTGATTGGTGGCATTGACTTGCATCAATCAGAACCAGCCAATCTTCGTTGAAGGCTTCATCGAATTAACGCGGGATGTCCGTTCTTGGCCAAACTCGTCGCTTTCGTCCAATTTGATTGTACTTCCGATATTTCCAGCGATAGCGGACCAACATACGCCGTGGCGGCGTCGTTCGATGTCCATGCTCCCCGAATTCGCCCAGCAGGTCGAAGCCGGGGAGCATGGACATCGGCGGCGCCCCTTCGTACAGTTGCGGACGAATTTCAGGGGTTGATTGGGGGCGCAAAATTTATCCTGGGACTGTCCTTGGCGCCAGCGGCCCTACTCGAATGTAAACAACACAGAAGGTGCGACGATGCGACCGAACAAGATCAAGCAGATGTGGGCCGACGGTAAATCCGCGACCCTGGGTTGGCTCTCCATATCCCATGGGTTCACGGCCGAGGTCATGGCGCGTCAGGGATTCGACGCCCTGTGCGTAGACTTGCAGCACGGCACGTCGGAATTGAATGACGTCCTGCCCATGCTGCAGGCGATTTCGCAGACGGACACGACCCCAATCGTGCGCGTCGCCTGGAACGATCCGGCGGCGATTATGAAGGCTCTGGACCTGGGCGCTTACGGCATCATCGTGCCGCTGGTGAATACCGCCGAGGAAGCGGCGAAGGCCGTGGCGGCGTGCCGCTACATGCCCGTCGGCATGCGCTCGTCGGGACCCATACGCGCCATGCAGTATGGCGGCGCCGACTACGCGGCCCACGCGAATGACGAGATCATCATCATGGCCATGATTGAAACGCAGGAGGGCATCGCCAACCTCGACGCCATCTGCGCCACGCCCGGCCTCGACGCCGTCTATATCGGGCCGGCCGATTTGTCCTACGCGTTGGGGCTGGCGCCGCGCGCCGATAACCCCGACGCGACCCATCTCGCCACCTGCGACAAAATTCTCGAAACCGCGCACAAGCACGGCATCAAGGCTGTCATGCATTGCGCCAGCGCGGAATTCGCGGCGGGCGCGGTAAAGCGCGGCTTCGATATGGTGATGCTGACGTCCGATCTCGCGTGCATGATCGCGGGCGTGCGGGGGCTGCTCGACGAGTACAAGGCCAAGTCTTCGTAAGGCCCAGCCTTCGTAAGGTCATGTGGACGCGAAACGCGCAGCTTGGCAAATGCACACCTTGGCAAATGCGGGCCCTGTGTGCCACGATGCGTTGCATTTTTAACCGGAGAAGGGGGTAAGCCATGAACCGGACCACAGTCATCGAGAACGACGCTGAAACGGCGGCGAAAACAACGACGTCGGCCTATGTGCCGCCCCTTCAACTCACGCAAGGCCAGCCGGCGCCCATCGCCGCGAATGGCGGTTTATCCTACATGTCGTTCGACCGCGACGGGGATGCGGGCACCGCGGCGGCGATGGAAACGGCGCTCACCCAGATCGCCGAGGGCGTGGGACAAGCGGCCACCGACATGATCGACAATGCGCCTCCCGGCCCCATCGAGACCAGGTGGGGTATCGGGTTTCGCGATTATGCGGAATGCGTGGACTATATCCGGGCGAACAACATCGAGGCCCCCGAAGGCGGTCTGGCGCTGCCGCTGCCCTACACCATCCGCGAGCAGCCGTCCTACTCCATCGTCCCCTCCAACGCGCTGTGGCGGGACCCGGCGCGCAAGGCCGACGCCAAGGCGGTGCGCAAGGAGGAAGTGGACAACAAGCGGCGCGTCCTCTTTTTCCCGCACGTGATGCGCGATGCGCGGCGCTTGGAAGAATACTATCCGGGCCTCTCGCCTAGCAGTCCGGAATGCATGGACAAGCTTGGCATGTCGCTGGCGCATATTGAGTCCAAATGCGAGAATTTCTATGATTCAGCGGAAGTGGAGCGCGTGTTCTATCCGGAAATCGAGAAGCTCCTGCTGGAATTTTTCCCGGGCGCCACGGATGCGCTCGTGTATAACCACGACATCTTCGACAAGGACTACGCGGGCGACCGCACCGAAGATCAGGACAACAATAACCCGGGCGTGAACGCCAACTACGCCAACCTCGTGCACAACGATTTGAACGACAATAGCGGCCGCGTGCGCTGCCGTGAATTGTTGACGCAGAACCTGCGGAACTTCGGGCGCGAACAACACTATAGCGAGGCGGAGGCCGACGCGAAAATGTCGCGGCGGTTCATGTCGATCAACCTCGCCAAGCCGATGGAAACCGTGCAGCAGTTCCCCTTCGTGCTCTGCGCCTGGCCTTCCTTCGCCGAGCAGCCGTACATCACCAACTACCGCATTTATGACGACCGCGTCGGCGAGACCACCCGCTTCACCAATCGCCCC
>JABJJH010000288.1 GCA_018660965.1 Rhodospirillaceae bacterium
CCAAGCTGTCGAGACCAGAAATCGCGCTCAGTTCCTGGGTCAGGTGCCCAAACAACAGCGAAAGTCGTACAGGCGGCTTGCTCGGGGCACAAAACATCGACAACATGCAAGAAAGGGCATTCTACTTGGGGAATGTCGGTCTAAAGCAAGTCCGCGCCGATGAACGCTTGAAGACGATGCCGTTTATTATGATAACCGCTGAAAGCAAAACGGAAAACGTTATCGCCGCAAAACAAGCGGGCGTTAACAATTATATTGTGAAGCCGTTTAACGCCGCGACGCTGAAGACCAAGATGAGTAGCGTAATCGGTCAGTTTTAGTTTGGAGCCATGTAATGGCGTCGGCAAAACTTGATGACGATATTGCGTCGCGGCTGAAGCGCCTTCGCGAAGACCAGGGGCAAGTCGTCGATGTTTCCGAAGTCGTGGATATCGTGGACCATATTCTGCGGGCCAACGGTGGAGAGCCCGAACCGAATTCGGGAGCGGACTCTTCTCACGGTGATAGTGAAGACGTCTACACCCAGTTGGGAACGCTCCGTAATCTGAACTTGGATGCGGCGATTTCCGATTTATTTCCGGCAATAACCAACGAATTGGACGCAGTCGTGGCGGCGACGGCGGAGTCCGCCAATGGCATCATGGAAGCCGCCGAATCCATCGGAGGCGTCGTCAAGGGCCTTGGTCAGAAAAAAACCCAAGTGTTGAACGATGCGGTTACGGCAATATTCGAAGCGTGTAGTTTTCAAGACATCACGGGACAGCGTATTGCCAACGTGAACGCCCAATTTGAAAACGTCGAACATAAGATTCAGGGCGTCTTGGCCGCCATGGGCGACCCGGAAGCGAAGAAACGTTTTTCCGAGCGCGAGCTGGGAATGAGTGAAAACGCCGAGAGCGAGGACGAAAAGCTTCTGAATGGCCCGCAACTAGAAGGCGATGGGGTGTCGCAGGAAGAAATAGATAAACTGTTAGCGAGCTTTGATTAGTTAATTATTTACTGTAATATTTATCGTATGGATGAATTCGATCCAACAAACTCGGGATCGGTTAAGGAAACAGGCCCAATTCTATTCTTAAGCCTGTTTCTATTATTGCTTGCGTTCTTCATTTTATTGAATGCGATCTCGGTGCGCGACGATGTCAGGACGCGTGCGGTGATTGATTCGCTCGTGTTGACCTTCCAGCCGCCAAAGGATGTGGGTACGTCGAAATCCGAATTTACTTCGGCATTGGATGATACGCCAAACGCCGATGATCTGATGCGATCGATACGGCAGGCGTGGGAAGGTTCGACGCCTCTGGCCGAGGTTCGGCAATTATCATCCGGTCGCGTGATGCTGGTCACCGCGCCATTGCGTGAATATTTCACGGGACGCGAAACGGCAATTCGCGGGGATCGACGGGACCTGATTCTTCAAGTCGCGAAAACGCTGGCCGCCAAGGGGGATGGACTGGTGAGCGAGTTGCAATTCGTGCTTGATCCCGATGGCGTGAAGGGCGAGGACGGCGCGGTGGATTCCGGTGTGCAACTGGGGCGAATTTCCATTTTCGCACGTGAATTGGTCGCCAACGGCGCGCCCCCGGACACCATCACGGTCGGCTTCCGACGGGGCCTTGGGCGAAATTTACAATTGCGGTATTTTGTCCGCGATAAAAGCAGGGCCTATCTTACTTTCGATTCGTTGGCGCGGTAATTCATGGCGACGCCCCATCATAACGACAGAGGCGGCAAGGCGCCGGTTTGGCTGCTAACCTTCGCTGATGTCACGGCGTTGATGCTGGCTTTTTTCATCATGCTTTTCGCGACGACGGAGATCCCTTCGGAAAAGTGGGAAGCGGTTATGGGGCCCATGAAAACATTATTTCGATTCGATGAATCGGGATATTCGGCGCTGCCGAAATCAAATCATGCGGTGGCAAGCGTGGATTATGATTCTGCGCTGTCTATCGATTATCTCGCAAATGTGCTAAGCGATAACCTGAATCGCGATGACGTCTTGAAAAATACGATCGTGCGCGTGCTTGATAACAGGTTGGTGCTTTCCTTGCCGACAAATGTTTTGTTTGCCGGGGGGAGCGCTGAATTGGAGGCAGGCGCGCGCGAGGCGATGTTCAGGCTCGGGGGCGTTTTTCAAAATATTGGCAATCAAATCGAAATTCGTGGACACGCCGACCCGTCGAGTCTGGAAGGCGCGACGTTTGAGTCAAACTGGAGCCTCTCCCTGTCGCGTGCGGTCAGTGTCGCCAATGTGCTAAAGGACAGCGGGTATGACGGCGAATTTTATGTCTTGGGCGTTGGCGATTCGCGCTACCGCCATTTAAGCAGCCGGCTTTCCGAAACACGCCGGGTCGCTTTGTCTCGCCGTGTCGATATTATTATCTATTCAACGACTGGGGCGCTTTGATGTTCCGCTTGGCAAGGATCGCTTTGGGGATAGTCATGGTTGCGATGAGCCTGACGCCGCGCGCTTTTGGCGCCGACGCCGTTCAGGTGAGAGGGGGCGCGCACGAAGGGTACGCCCGCCTTGTTTTTGACTGGCCGTCGCCGGTCCAGTACACCGCGCGCGTCGCCAACAAGGTGTTATCCGTTCGCTTCAGTCGGTCCTTTACGGCCCGGTTCGACGCGGCGGTTTCGAAGTTGAAGGATCATGTGCGCGACGCCCGAATTTCGAGTGATGGCCGAACCGCGTTAATCCGGCTTAATGGCGACTATACGGTGACGTCGTTTCGAAACGAGTCGGCGATCGTCGTTGATGTTCGCCCCAGTGGAAAGCCGACGGTCAAACGGAAGCCTCGCACCGAGTTGTCTATTCGGGTCGGTCAACATCCAACGTATACGCGGCTTGTCTTCGATTGGACCAAGCCGGTTACCTATAAGGCGAACAAACAGGGGCGCAACGTAGAGGTTTCGTTCGGAAAATTGGCCGGTATCGATGAATCATCGCTTGCCGCGCGTTTGCCGAAATCGGTGGTTCTTGGCGCCGTGCAGGATAAAAATGGCGGTACGGCGCTGTCCTTGACGGTCCCCCCAACCGCGCGGCTGCGGCATTTCAGATCGCAGACCCGCATCGTCGTCGATGTGTTGTTAAAACCGAAACTTGCGGAGAAGGCCAGCAAGCCACGTGATGGCGCCACGGTTAAACCAACCACGGTTAAACCAACCGGGGTGACGCCGTCCGGGGTGACGCGAAACAAGCAAGCGTCAAACGCGAGCCCGGCCCCCGCCCTGGCCCCGGCCCCCGCCCCCGCCCCGGCAACGCCACAATCGAAACGACCCGCAGTCTCCTCATCAGCGCAAAAACCGGATCCAAAGACCACGGCGCTTGCTGACCCGGTTTCAAAACCGACGGATCCTGCCGCGCTTGATATGTCTGTCGTCGAAAAACCGAAAAGCTTGTTGCCGCCCGTTCGTCCCAAACCAGCGGTTGATGCAAACACGCGCGCCGCCACGCCGCCTTCCGCGGTCGCTTCCGACACAGCGTCCGCCCCTTCCGCCGACGCTCCTCCGGGGACTACCTCTCCCGCCACATCGTCGCCCGCGACCTCGCTGCCCGCTGAAACGGGAAGACCGGGAGCGCTTATACAGTTCCGACAGGTTACCGACGCCGATAAACGAAAGGCTTTGAAAGGCAAGGCGGTGGTCAGCCTCGTGTTTGAGTGGCCGGAAGTGGTGGGCGCTGCGATCTTCAAGCGGGTCGGATATACGTGGATTGTTTTCGATAAACGAAGGCCCCTCGATCTTTCGCCGATGCGGGAGGCCGGACGGGGCGTTTTGACCAAGATTGAACAGTTGCCGATTTCGAATGCGAGCGTAATCCGCATCTCCACCGTGCCTGATATAAGGCCGGTCAGCCGCCAAGAGGGAACAAATTGGATCGTCGAGTTTGGGGCGGGGGAGGCGCTGCCGGAAATACCCATTCCGGTCGAGCCGAATCCAGAGGCCGAAGGTGGTCCAGAGTTGTTTATTCCGGCCACGGAAGTCGGAAAAATTTTGAATATTCCCGACCCGGAAGTCGGCGACGTGTTGCAAATCGCGACCGTGCAGGCGCCGGGACATGGCGTCAAAGGGGACCGCGCGTATCCGGAATTTCAATTGCTGGGTACAGTGCAAGGCGTCGTTCTTCAAGCATTGAATGATGATGTCGAATTGCGAAAGAGGCCGGAAGGATTAGTGGTTTTCCTGCAAGGTGGATTGCATATTTCCAATATATCGCCCGATAGCGTCGAGCCATCATTGGCTGAAGACGTCGTGCGTCGAATTTTTACGCTGAAATCATGGGCCATGAATAACCAGCAAGATTTTTTTGTGGCCAAGCAAGGATTGCAGGATAAAATTACCAAACTTCCGACCATTCGCCGTGAAAAGCCGCGCCTTGATTTGGCGCGGTTCTATTTCGCCCGTGGCTTGGCGCCGGAGGCCGAAGGGGTTTTGGCCACTATGGCAAACGCGAATCCCCGCCTTGCCGTGGAACCGGAATTCAAGGCGATACGCGGCGCCGTCGCGGCGTTGGATCAGGACCCCGAAAAGGCTATTGCTAATCTCAACGACACAAGGCTGGACAAGTACGAGGAAATTCGACTGTGGCGCGGGGTGGCCGAGGCGGGCCGGGGAAACTGGAAGTCGGGGAACCAGAACTTCAAGCGTGGCGATCAGGTGTTGGGACTATACCCACCCGCATTGCAGTATAAGCTTGCCTTGATTCGCGTGGAGACGGCGCTGAAAGCGCGAGACATTGATAGCGCCAGCCGCTGGTTGAGGAAACTTGGCGGAAAAGCAAAACAAATGAGCCGGTCGCAACAAGCGACGTTAAAATATTTGCAGGGCCGGGTCGCATTCGTGAAACGAAATCTGGATCGCGCCACTAAATTGTGGACGGAGTTGAGCGAAGGACCGGATTTGTTGAACGCGTCTCGGGCGGCATTGTCTTTGATTAATCTCGGCCTTTTGCAGGAAACGATGACCAAGGACGAAGCGATCAAGCGGTTGGAGGTGTTAAAATACCGTTGGCGTGGCGACCAGTTCGAGATGCAGGTTCTGCGGCGTCTTGGCGAACTCTATTTGGATAAAGCCGATTATCGAAACGGCCTTGGGGCGTTACGCGCCGCCGCGACCTATTTCCCGAAAGACCCCGGAACGCCGTTAATCACGAATAAAATGACAGGCATATTCAAGGAATTATACCTTGGCGATAAAGCGGAGGCGTTCTCGCCGCTAAGCGCGTTGGCGCTTTACGATGAATTCAGGGAATTGACGCCAGCGGGCGAGGAAGGAAACCGGGTCATCCAGAAATTGGCCGAGCGCCTGGTTGACGTAGACTTATTGAACCGATCGGCCGACTTGCTGCTGCATCAGGTGAAATATCGCTTGAAGGGTGATGAACGGGCCAAAGTCGGCGCGAAACTCGCCGTGATCCGTCTTTTGGACCGGGACCCGGAAGGCGCCTTGGAAGCACTCAGAATCAGTGATTTTTCGGGTTTGCCGGAAGCCTTGGAAGATGATCGCCGACGAATCAAGGCGCGTGCGTATTTCGAGATCGGCGACACGCGCGAAGCGATTGAGCTGCTGGCGGGTGATATTTCCCGAAACGCCGATCTGCTGCGTGCGGATATACATTGGCGAACGGAAAACTGGACACAGGCGGCGAATGTGCTGCAACGGTTGTCCGGCGCGCCGCCTGCCGATGGTAAAGGATTTAACCAAGCCGGGGCCCAGGTCGTTTTGAATTGGGCCGTCGCGCTGCAATTGAGCAAGGATTATGACGGATTGTCCATGTTGCGGAAAATGTATGGACCCGCGATGACGGCCAGCCCGTTAGGAAATGCGTTTCAGTTCATCGCCAGCGCAAACGATGAAGGGAAGACGCTGGATATTGAGACGATCACGTCGCGCATCGCCGCTTCCGATGTTTTTGAAGCTTTCATGACCGATTATCGCGAACGATTGTTGAAGAGCCCGGACGCCGAGACACCCAAATCGACCACCCCCAAGACTGATGCGCCGAAGACTGATACCCCGAAGACTGCGGCTCCTGCGACCGGCGATGCGCCGAGCGCGCCCGCAAATGGCTAACGCTGACATTCAAATTAGCTCTACCTTTTTGAATTTTCGCTAGTGGTCTGATCGAAACGCCTGGTTCCCAAGCCTTTCGTGAATCAGACCGCGAACATATTGATCTGGTGGGGCAACTGATCGAAACGGATGGGAACTATCCGTTTCGGTTGCTCCACTAGGCGAGTCCATAACTTCGCGCAAGACTTCCCGCGACAAGGTACCAGCCATCGACCAGAACGAAGAAAATTAATTTGAACGGCAGGGAAATCATCACCGGCGGCAGCATCATCATGCCCATCGACATCAGAATGGAAGCAACCACCATGTCGATAATCAAAAAGGGCACGAACAGCAGGAACCCGATTTCGAACGCCCGGCGAATTTCTGAAATCATGAATGCGGGCACCAGTGCGCGAAGCGGCGTTTGATCCACCGATTCGACGCTGGTGATCTTCGCCATGCCCAGGAACAGCGCCAAATCCTTTTCACGCACGTGTTCCAGCATGAAGCCGCGAAAGGGCTCGACGGTTTTACCAAACGCCTCTTCTTCCGAAATTCATTCCTCGATCAACGGCAGGACGCCGTCGGTATAGGCCTTTTCCAGCGTTGGCTGCATGATGAAAAAAGTCAGAAACAGCGCCAGGCTGATGAGGACAGCGTTTGGCGGCGTCTGCTGCGCGCCCATCGCGGTTCGCAACAACGAAAGAACGATGACAATTCTGACGAACGACGTAACCATGACCAAAAGCGATGGCGCCAGCGTTATCACCGTCATCAACACGACGATTTGAACGATCCGTCCCGTCGATGAACCGCCGCCATCGCCAAAGTCCAGGTTCAACGACTGTGCCGCCGCCGGCGCCGCCATCGCGGCGAACGCACAGGCGATAATGACAATTCGAAGTAATTTCGTGATCACCGCGCGGGGTCTCCGGGACGCTTCGTCGTGTCCGTTGAGTCTAGTTCATTGGAGGGCGACACGCCCGATTGAATATCGCGCTCGATGACGATTTCACCTGCGGCGCCCAGCAAGATCAGGTGTTCCACGGCGTCTCGCTTCACCAGCACCAAGCGCCGGCGCGCGTCGATTGGCGTCATTTCGACCACCTGCAACCGCCGTTGTCCGCCACTTTTTTGCAGCGTGGACATGCCGAACCCGAAACGACGCACCAACAACGCCAACACGCCGATGAGGCCAAGCACGAAAACGAGCGCGAGCACGAACTTTAAATAATCGCCGGTTTCCATGTCTTAAATTAACATCATGGGTCGTTATGAGCGCTTTGCCTAAAATGGGGGCGAATTTCGGGGGAAATTCAGGCGCGGTCAGGTTTCTTTTGCGTTTTCAGCTTCCTGTTTGTGGATCGCAGCTACTTTTTCCTGAATATAGGCGACTTCAGCGGCGAATGTCCGCAAGTCTTCCAGCAAACTGTCTAATTGTGGTCGTAGAGAAATGGCTTCCTCAGGCTCCAATTCAACGGCGTCCTGACACGTGGTGTCGAGGCGTGCGTTTATGTTGGGGATGTTAATAATTTGCCCTTTCAACAAACCTTCGCGCGCAGCGGTGACTTCTGCCGCCATGACTTCAATTTCGGATACCACTTCTTCCTTGGTTGGCATGTCGTCGCCCTCGATTGAAAGACCGCGTCGTTACTTGATCAGGCGTCTGACCCGGGTGCTTGAGACCCAGGCGCCTGGAAAGACGGCGGACTTTGGTTGCTGTTAGCGTAAACATAACGCAAGATTTCTGCCACGGCGATAAAGGCTTCGACCGGTATTTCGCTGTCGAGATCAATCGCCGCTAAAATTTCGGCTAAATCCGTATCTTCACGCACCTTAACGCCATGTTTAAAGGCGATATCCAGTATGATTTGCGCAAATTCGCCCCGGCCTGTCGCCAGGACCTTGGGCGGCGCTTCGGGGTCGCGTAACCCGTCGGCGGTGTTCCGTGAATGACCCAACGCAACGGCGATGGCGTTTTTTGCCGAGTCTTTTGGCGTCAGGCGGGCAGTTTTTGCCGAACTGTCATCGTTGATCGTGAAATCGACCGGGGTGGAGAGTTCTTTCATGAACGCCGGTTTCCAAATGTGGCGGGTCTGACGCACCGGCAATTCTAACACCAAGCGCGGGCTTGCGGTACTAAAACCGCGCTATCGGTTGCGGCCTGAATACTGGCATGAAAAATGCTTATCATAAGGTTCGACGCGCCGCGATTTGGCGGCGCTGCAAGGCAAGACCCGAGAGGTGGATGAACATGGATTTTCTGGACATCAAAGTCGTTCGAATGGTGAACCAAAAAATGGGTTGGTTGAACCATCGGCAACGAGTCCTGGCGCAAAATATCGCGAATGCGGATACGCCAAG
>JABJJH010000084.1 GCA_018660965.1 Rhodospirillaceae bacterium
CGATGAAATCGCCAAGGCCATCGAGGACCGGTTCGGCGGGTTAAGCGATTCCGTGGACGCCATCGCCGCCCCCGACGCCGAGCCTGACCTGCCGCCGGGTCTGGTGCAGGACATCCAGAAAATCGGCTCGCCGTTCAAGGGCTTCGCGACGGCGTGGTAGGTCGCAACTTGTTAATCGGCGGCGTCGCGGTTCTGGTCCAGTTCGGCGATGACTTCATCGTTGTGTTCGCCCAATAACGGCGGCGGACGGCGAACGCCGATCTTTTCGCCGGACAGCTGGATGGGCGCGATGACCGTCTTGCTCGTCCCCCCGCCGGGCAGGTCGATGTCCTCCACCCACCCCATATGGACGGATTGGGGGTCCGCTAGGGCTTCGGAATAACTGTTGATCGGCGCGCTGGGCACGCCCTTTTCGGCGAGTCGGTCCAGAAGTTCCTGCTTGGTGAAGCGTGCGAATTCCACTTCCAGAATGTCGCACAGGTCGACCTGATTGTCCGACCGGTTTGGCACGGTGATGAACCTTGGGTCGTCGGGCAGGTCGGGCCGTTCGACGATATCGCAAACGCCGCGCCACAGCTTGTCATTGCCCGCCGCCATGGCGAAATACCCGTCCTTGGCCTTGAACGCCTGATAGGGGGCGTTGCGGTGATGCGCCGACCCCATGCGCCCCGGATTTTCGCCACTGCCGAAATAGGCGTGGGTCTGCAAGGCCGCCATGCCGAGCGTCGCCCCCATCATGGGAACGTCGATATGGTCGCCGCCGCCGCCACGATCCACTTTTCGCAGGGCCGCGGTGATCGCGAAGGCGGCGTGCAACGACGAGCCGAAATCGGAAATGGGGACGCCGCATTTAACCGGCGCGCCGTCCGCTTCGCCGGTCACGCTCATGACGCCGGAAATAGCCTGAACTGTCAGATCGAACCCGCCTTCACGGGCGCGTGGGCCGTCCTGACCGTAGGCGGAGACCGAACAGTAAATCAGATCGGGGTTTTCGGATGAAAGCGAGGTATAATCGAGACCGAATTTAGCCATGGTGCCGGGGCGGTAGTTCTCCAGCACCACATCCGCTGACAAACAGAGGCGTCGAGCGATCTCCTGATCCTTCTCCTGCTTCAGGTCGAGCGCGACGGAGCGTTTATTGCGATTCAGCGAGATGAACAACGTGCTGAATTCACCGGTTCGGGGCGACCAGTTACGCAAATCGTCGCCGGCGCCCGGCGGCTCCACCTTGATGACGTCGGCGCCCATATCGCCCAACACCATGCCGCAATAGGGCCCGGCGGCGAATTGACAAAACTCGATGACTTTTACGTCACTTAAGGGAAGCATGGAGATATCTCCGAACTGGCGATGAAACGGGAAGCTGGCTACAGTGCGCGCGCGTTCCATACCGGCGCGACCGAACCCACTTTAACCATTGGAAGCTGAAATGACATCCGAATTGACCGTTGCGCGTGAAGGGACTTGTACGCGCTTGACCTTGAACAGGCCCGACCGCGCCAATGCGCTGAACCCGGCGTTGACCGAAGCCCTAATTGACGCCTTGCAGGCGGCGACCGGGGACGGAACGCGACATGTCGTGGTTGAGGGAAACGGCAAGTCGCTGTGTTCGGGGTTCGATCTGTCGGACTTCGATAGTTTGAGCGATGGCGATTTGGTCCTACGCTTGCTGCGGATTGAAATTCTGTTGCAGACCTTGCACCACATGCCGCTTCCCACATTGGCGCTGGCGCAGGGCCGTATCTTTGGGGCGGGCGCGGATTTGTTTTGCGCGTGCAGCCGCCGGGTGAGCGCGCCTGACGCCAAGTTCAGAATGCCGGGTCTTGCGTTCGGCGTCGTGCTTGGCGCCAGACGGTTGGCGCTACGGGTGGGGCAAGACGCGGCGCGGGATATTCAAAACGCCGGCCGGACCTTCGATGCGGACCATGCGGCGCGCGTCAACTTCGCGACCGAAGTCGCCGACTCCTCGGAATGGCCGGGAATTGTGTCCCAGTCGGCGCAGGAGTCCGAGGTGATCGGGGCAGGGGCGACGGCGGCGCTGTTCCGGGCGACGTCTATCGACACCCGGTCCGCCGATATGGCCGATCTGGTTCACTCCGCAAGTTTGCCCGGCCTGTCGGACCGCATCCGCGCTTATCGCGAGGAAATGAAACGCGCGGCTGGGAAACGCTGACGCTCGCGCCTTCCCGCGTTGGTGTTTCATCAGCTGGTTTCACTGTGTTAGGCTGAAGACGAAACAGGGGAGCGGATGATGAGCGATACAGACGTAGTTGACTTCGAGGCGGTGCGGGCGCGATTTCCGGGCGCGGCGGAATCCACTTACATGAATACGGCGGCGCGCGGGTTGTTGATGCGCGAGTCGCGTGCGGCGATTGACGTGATGCTGGACGCGCGCATGCATGAAGGCGGCGACAAGCCGATGATGTTCGAAGCCGTGGAGAGCGCGCGAAGCCGGTTCGCCCAGCTAATCAACGCGGGCTCGGAAGAAGTCGCGATCACCAAGAATGTGTCGGAAGGGTTGAACGCGATTATCGCCGCCATTGAATGGCGCGCGGGCGACAACGCGGTCCTGTGCCTGGATCTGGAGCACCCCAATAATGTCTATCCGTGGCGTCATGCGGCGCGGCGGTTTGGCGTTGATCTTCGCGTTGTTACGGCGGTGGACGGGATTATGCCGGTCGGCGAAATGATCGACGCCATCGATGACAATACGCGCGCGGTCACGCTGTCGAGCGTCACCTTCGCGCCGGGTTTCCGTACTGATATCGCCGCAATCGGGCAGGTTTGCCGTGAACACGACGCCTTGTTGCTGGTCGATGGCGTGCAGTCGGTTGGCGTTTTGAAAACCGATGTCGCGGCGGATTATATCGACGCCATGGCGGTTTCGACGCAAAAAGGCCTGCTGGGCCTGTACGGCATGGGCTTCCTGTATTGCCGGAATGAATGGGCGGAACGCCTGACCCCGGCCTATCTGGCGCGCTTTGGGGTCGATCTGGGCGACGGCGCCCATGAGGCGGCGCTGGGCGGTGACGATTGGCGGTTGATGCCCGGCGCACGCCGCTTCGATCTGGGCAATTACAATTTCATGGCCGCCGCCGCGGTTAATCCGCCATTGGAACTGATGCTGGACATTGGCCCGGACAAGGTCGAAGCGCGGGTCGTGTCTCTGGCGCATCGTCTGGCGGGCGGATTGTTGGCGATGGGACTGCCGGTTTGCGGCGGCGCGCCGGGGCCGCATTTGGCTGGTCTTGTGGCGGTTGGCGAAATTGGCGCCGGGCAGCACGACGGTACGGACGATCCGGCCATGCAGTCGTTATTCGACTATCTGTCGGAGAACAATGTGCAATTGACGATCCGGCGCGGCATCCTTCGCTTCTCGCTGCACATGTTCAACAACGAAGAAGATATCGACCGGGTGCTGGAACTGGCGGCGCAATGGATGCGCAAGCATAACGCTTAAGGAGGTTACGATGGCGCGATTGGACTCCATACCGCTCAGCGAACGCAAGATGATGATCGAACTCGACTGTTCCGGGTTCGAGGGGCGCAACCCATTCGTCGCGACCAAACCTCTCAATGAACGTCGAGTTTCGCTTGTGTCCACGGCGGCGTTGAACCTTCGCGATGACGCGGTTTATCAACGCGGCGCGACGGATTACCGCGTGATTCCCGGCAACGTCGATCCGGGCGACGTGGTGATGAGCCATGTGTCGGTGAATTTCGACCGCACCGGGTTTCAGCAGGACCTCAACGTCTGTTTCCCTATCGAACGCCTGCATGAATTGGCGCGCGACAATGTCATCGGGTCGGTCGCCGGTTTCCATTTCACCGTGTCCGGCGCCGCGCACCCCAATGATTTGGCGGACTCGGCGCGCGCCATGGCCCGGACCATGAAGGCGGACGGCGTGGACACCGTGTTGCTGGTCCCCATATGACCCAAATGCACGCGCGCCGTTGGCGGGCTTGCGATTATATTCGAGGAAGAAGGGCTGGCGACGACGCAGATCAGCCTGATACGCATTCACACCGAAAAGACCAATCCGCCGCGCGCGTTGTGGGTGCCCTTCGAACTGGGTCGCCCGCTGGGCGTTCCCAGTGACGCTGAATTCCAGACACGTGTGTTGACGGCGGCTTTGGGTTTGCTTGATGCGAAATCGGGTCCGGTGCTGGTGGATTACCCCGAAGACGCCCCTGAAAGCGGCTTGGCGCTGGACGAAGAGGCGATGACGGGCATGGTCTGTCCCATCGACCTGCCCAAAATTCCCGATGCGGACGCGCCGACGAGCGAGCTTGGCAAATCGCTGATGCGCGAAATCGAAGGTCTCGCGCCCTGGTACGACCTCGCGGTTCGATCCCGGGGCCGCACGACCGTGGGGCCCAGCGGGCTGGACATCAAGGACGCCGCGAAGTTCTTCGCCGCCTTCCTGGAAGATCAGGACACGCCAGCGCCGCGTGAAGACATGGAGAAGGCTCGCGTGCTCAAACTCGCCTACGAGGATTTGAAGGCGTATTACACCGAGTCGATCACCGTCCAGCCGGGGTATGGCGCCAGCCTGCGGGTGGAGAACTGGCTGTTCAATGAAACCACGTTTGGCCGCGCGCTGTGGACTCTTCGCGATATTTGCCGCGCCAGCGACGACGAATATTTTCAACACCTCGGCGGCAACTCCATCGTCCCCGACCGGCAAATTCATCCGCCCGAAGCCCTGCAGGAATTGACGGGATAGCTACAACCGGTACACCCGCACGGCGGCGTCGTGGAAAAGCTGCGCCTTTTCATCGGCGGAATAGTCCTTCGCGATGCGTTTGAAGGCGTTCCACAGAACGGGGTAGCTGCAACTGACCTTGTCGACGGGAAAGTTGGATTCGAACATGCAACGGTCGGGACCGAAATGTTCGATGGCGGTGTGGTAATAGCGCTGCGTCGCGTCGCAGAGGTCCTGGCTTGTCGGCGGCGCCGCTTTTTCATGCCAGCCGAAGCCTGCGTATTCCATGTTGATGCCGCCGAGCTTGATGATGATGTTCGGGCACGCCGCCAGATCGGCGATGCTTTTTTTCCATGTCTCGAAAATTTCGTCGCGCCTGCCCGCATACGGGCCAACGCCCGCGACGCCGCCCAGATGATTGAGCACCATCGTCGTGTCGGGAAAGGCGCGCGCCAGATCGACGAAATTGGCAAGCTGCGGGTGGCGACAAACGCCTTCAAAAACAAGACCCAAGGGTCCGAGTTCGGCGAACCCTTCACGGAACGTCGCATCCAGATATAAATCCGGCCCGGTGACGCCGCGCCCGTTGCCGATATTGGGGTCCGCGTCCCAGGCGCCGTTGTGGCGAATGCCGCGAAAGCGGTTCGGCGCCGCGGCGATCAGGGCTTCCAGAACGCCCTTGGCCCGCGATCCCAAAGTCAGGTTCGCATGGCTGATGATCCCGGCGGCGACCCGGGTGTCCCCATACAGACCGGAATCCGCCATGGCGGCGACGCCGTTCACGAATTCGACCTCACCGACGGGTTTCATCTCGTCTGGTCCGTTGGCGCGATACATGGCGTGGCAATCGATGAACACCGTGGAGGTGACGTTGTGTCCGGTCTGCAAATCCCGCTGCAGTTCTTCCATGAGGTAGCGTTGATCGACGCGCCCTTCGCGGAAATCCCACAGATGATGGTGGGTGTCGCAGATGGGAAGGTCCGGGTCGAGGATATCTTCCTGGACCAGATCAAGCCAATCGTCGTTCGTCGCCATGGTGTCGCCTTTCGCGTTGTGCGGAAACCGGTAGGCTAGCGCGTGACGCGCGCGTATTCCAGCGCGCCATCTCGTGGATATTCCAGCGCGTCGTCGCGCGGCGATTATTTCGGGGATTGCGGGATATACCGCTTGACCCCGGGCCGGGAAAACAACACTTCTGTCATACTTAATTTCAAACGCTTGGAGCCGCATGCGATGAAACGATCGAAATCCCTGAAACTCGCCCTTATGAGCGCCAGCGCCCTGACCCTGGCCGCCTGCGAAAATCAGGAAGACGTCGCGATCTTTGAAAACGTGGAGCAATGCGTGCGCCAGGACGGGTTCGGGATGGAGGACTGCCAGGCCAACATGAAGAAGGCCGAAGCGGAACATATTCGCGTCGCGCCCAAATACACCTCGGCGGCCGATTGCGAAGCGGATTTCGGCGCGGATCAATGCGAAACGGCCCCCCAAAGAACCCAAAGCGGCGGCTCGGTCTTCATGCCCTTGATGATGGGGTACATGATGGGCAACATGTTGAGCGGACGGTCCCGCGTCGCGTCGCAACCGCTGTACCGCTCCAAGGACGATCCCAAGAATTTCCGCACCGGCGACAATAAGAAAGTCTCCGGCAAGACCGGCATATCCAAGGTCGGCTCGCAAGTGGCCCGGGCGCCCTCCACCAAGACCAGCACCATTCGCCGGGGCGGGTTCGGGTCGACCGCGCGCAGGACGACACGTCGGTTCCGCAGCTTCGGCGGCTGATAATTCCGTATGGAACGGATCGCGATTGAAGAACGGGACGACTGGAAATCCCAGGCCGAGTCCCTCGGGTTCGATTTTCACACCATCGACGGCGCGCCGTATTGGGACGAATCCGCGTGCTACCGCTTTACCCTGAAACAGATCGAAGACGACATCGAGGACCCCAGCGGCGCCATTGAAAACATGTGCTTCGACGTGGTCGCCCGCGCCGTGGAGAGCGAAGAAATCATGGCGAAGCTGGCGATCCCGGAAGCCTTCTGGGATTACGTCCGGCGAAGCTGGTTGACCAAGGAGAAAAACCTCTACGGGCGTCTGGATTTGTCTTATGACGGCGCCGGTCCGGCGAAACTTCTGGAATACAACGCCGACACGCCGACCTCGCTGTATGAAACCGGAGCCTTTCAATGGCTCTGGCTGGAACAGGCGATGGAACGCGGCATCATCCCGCCGGGCTGCGACCAGTTCAATTCCATCCATGAACGCATGACCGAGGCCTTCGCCAATTTCGGCGTTCGGGGGCCGCTGCATCTGGCGTCCGGGCGGGGCAGCGCCGAAGACGAAGGCACCGTGCGCTATGTCGAGGAATGCGCCGCGCAGGCGGGGCTGGAGACCAAATTCCTCAACATGGAGGACATCGGCATCGACGCCGACGGGCGGTTCACCGACCTGGACGACCGGACCATCTCAACCCTGTTCAAGCTGTACCCGTGGGAATGGCTGATGACCGACGATTTCGGCCAATCGATCCCGGCCAGCGGCGTCGCCTTCATCGAACCCGCATGGCGCACGATCCTGTCGAACAAGGGGTTGTTGCCGTTGCTGTGGGAAATGTTCGAAGGCCACCCCAATCTTCTGCCCGCCTATTTCGACGGCGACCCGCGCCTCGCAGAACTGGACGGCGGCTATGTCCGCAAACCACTGTTTTCCCGCGAAGGCGCCAATGTGGAAATGACCCGCCCCGGCGAAGCGCCCCTGACCGTGGACGGCCCCTACGGCGAGGAAGGCTTCATCGTCCAGGCCCTGCACCCGCTGCCGGTGTTCGAGGGCAACCACACGGTCATCGGCTCCTGGCTGGTCGCCAGCCAGCCCTGCGGCATGGGCATCCGCGAGGATAACTCGCCGATCACCAAGGACACGTCGCGGTTTCTGCCGCATGTGATCCTGGATTAGACGGGCCTTTGGCGCACAGTCTGCTGGCCTTCTAATTGAATAAATTACGCTTTCGCGACTTTAAGAGAAATTCATGGATTTCCATCAAAATTAATCGATAATAATATATGCAATCTAAAATTGCTTAAAACCCGGCGCTGGTAACTGGTAGGATTCCACGTCACATCGACTAGGGGGACGTCATGAAAAAAATCGTAATCTCGTTTGATGGCACCTGCAACGAACCCGAGGATGCGGAACAGGAACGAGGCTTCTTTGGACTAGGGTCACTTGAGGATGACAGCATTACCAATGTCCTCAAGCTCCATCTCATGCTTGGCGGCGATCTGAAAGGGTCCTCGGCGTTTGAAGATCAACTTTGCTTTTATTTCAGCGGGGTTGGCACCTACGGTAGCAAAATTCAGCGCGCCTTTAATGCGGGACTGGCGCTTCAACGGCTGGATGCCGATCATATCATGCTGGCCGCCACCCGGGCGTTGCGGGCCGTGTACGAACACGGAGACGAGGTTTTTGTGTTTGGGTTCAGCCGAGGCTCGGCCCTGGCGCGGCAATTCGCATCCCTGTTACAGACTGACTTCCCCCACGATACGCCCCGGATTAAGTTTCTCGGGGTCTTCGATACGGTCGCCTCGATTGGCATTCCCAATTTGAATGATAAAGACAAACCGGTCTCGGACGTGGTGTTTGAAGACCA
>JABJJH010000502.1 GCA_018660965.1 Rhodospirillaceae bacterium
CTACGAGCCAGTTTTCCCGAGACGCTGATTTCCGTGGATACCTATCGCGCCGCCGTCGCCGAACAGGCGCTGGATGCGGGCGCGGATTTTGTAAACGACGTTTGGGGATTTCGCGCCGACCCGGACATGGGGGCGCTGGCGGCGGCGCGGGGCGTTCCGGTGATTTTGATGCACAACCGAAGCAAGCCCGGTGACGCTGAAATCGACGCGCGGCTGGGCGGACAGTATCGCGGCCCCCATTATGACGAATTGCTGGCCGACATCGCCCGTGAAATGGAGGCGCTGGCGAACAACGCGCGCACCGCCGGGGTCGACCGGGATCAAATCATTCTGGACCCGGGGTTGGGGTTCGGCAAAACGGTCGAGCAAAATCTGGCGATCATGAATAACCTCGACGCCTTCGAAGGGCTTGGCTATCCGATTTTGGTGGGACCAAGCCGAAAATCCTTCATCGGCCGGGTTCTAGATCTGCCGGTGGAAGATCGTATCGAGGGGACGGCGGCGACGCTTGCGATCTGTATCGCGCGCGGCGCCAATATCGTGCGCGTGCATGATGTCGAAGCCATGGTGCGGGTCGTGCGCATGACCGATGCGATGCTGCGCGCCGACCCGGCGGCGAATCCGGAGACCCCCTGATGGCCGTGGATGTCGTCATCGCCCTGGGAACCAATATCGGCGACCGCGCGGTGAATTTGGCAACGGCGTTGGAAAGTCTGATGGCGTTTGTAACGGAGATCGAGCGCTCGCCAATCTATGAATCGGCGCCGAAATACGTGACCGACCAGCCCATGTTTTTGAATATGGTGGCGCGCGGGCGCACGGCGCTGGACGCGCAGAATTTTCTGGCGGCGTTGAAATCTGTGGAAACCGAGATGGGACGCGAGCCCGGCGTGCGGAACGGACCGCGCCTGATCGACATGGATATCGTCTATTACGGGGATGCGGTCATCAATACGCCAACCCTGACCGTGCCGCATCCACGATTGCGTGAACGCGCCTTCGTGCTGCGGCCATTGTCCGATATCGACCCGGACCGGCGCGATCCCGTTTCCGGTTCAACCGTGCGTCAGATGCTGGCGGCGCTGTCCGATGGAGACGACTTGTCGCCGGTTTAGAATTGGTCTTCCGGGAAAGCGATGATGGGGTCGTGACTGTTCCGGACTGGCGCCAGAAGCGCGGTCGCCTGGCTTAGGATATTTTCCGCGTAGAAATGGGCGGTGCGCCGTTTCGATGTGAGAAACTCCACGTCATCGCCACCGTCCGTCAACGCTTTGCCGGCGGCCAAGGCGCCGCGCGCCATGATGGCGCCGCCCGCCGTCAACCCGAACAACCGCAAATAAGGCGTTGCGCCCGACAACGCCTGATCCGGCGCGTCGGCGGCGTCCGTCACCAGCCATTGCGTTGCGGTTTCCAGGACGGCCAGGGCGGCCCCAAGGTGGGTGTGGAGCGACGCCGAAATTTCATCGGATTCAGAATCGAGTGCGGTGAGCACCGCGCGGATTTCCGCCGCGTAAGTCGCCACGGCGTCGCCCTGGTCGCGCAGAACCTTCCGGATCACCAGATCGATGGCCTGAATACCGTTGGTGCCTTCGTAGATCGGCGCAATTCGGGAATCGCGCCAATGCTGCACGGCCCCGGTTTCCTCCATGTAACCCATGCCGCCATGCACCTGGACGCCGATTGACGCGACCTCGACGCCCATGTCGGTGCACCACGCCTTGACGACAGGGGTCAGCAGGTCGGCGCGAATGCGCGCTTCGCGCCGGGCTTCGGCTTCGGGATGGGCGCGTGCGACGTCCAGACTGGAAACGACGTCGTAAATCAGGCCACGCATCGCTTCGACCGTGGATTTCATGGTCAACAACATGCGTCGCACATCGGGGTGATTGATAATTGTCACGGGATTTTCAGCGGAGCCCTGTACGCGCTCCTTGGCGAAGTCGCGGGCCTGTTGATAGGCGCGCTCGGCGATGGACAATCCCGTCAGCCCGATGCCGAGCCGCGCGTTGTTCATCATCGTGAACATGCAGTTGAGGCCGCGATTTTCCTCACCGACCAGATACCCGATGGCGCCGTCATCGTCGCCGAACGACATCGTGCAGGTGGGACAGGCGTGGATGCCGAGCTTTTCTTCCAGCGAGACGCAGCGAACGTCGTTGCGGTCCCCCAGACTGCCGTCGGAATTCACCAGGAATTTTGGCACGATGAACAGGGATATGCCGCGCGTGCCTTCCGGCGCGCCGGGCGTGCGGGCCAGCACCATATGGACAATGTTGTCCGTCATATCGTGCTCGCCCCAGGTGATGAATATTTTCTGACCCCGGATGCGGTAATGGTCGCCTTCTTTTTCAGCGCGGCAGCGAAGCGCGCCGACATCGGAACCAGCTTGCGGTTCCGTCAAATTCATGGTGCCGTTCCATTCGCCGGAAATCAGTTTTTCCAGATACAGCGCTTTTTGTTCAGGCGTCCCATGCGCGCTTAGTAACTCGACGGCGCCGCTGGTCAACATCGGGCACAGGCCCCAGGAATTGTTCGCCGACACCCACATTTCCGCCGTGGCGAAGCCCAACAACCAGGGCAGGCCCTGACCGCCGAATTCCGGGTCGAACGCCAGACTGTTCCAACCGCCCTCGACATAGGCGGCGTAGGCTTCCTTGAATCCGTCGGCGGTGCGCACGACGCCGTTTTCAAGGACCGCGCCTTGCTGATCGCCGGAAAAATTTATGGGCGCCAGCAAGTCGCCCGCCAGTTTCCCGGCTTCCTCCAACATTGCGTCGCGCAAATCGGGCGTCGCGTCCACGTAGTCGGGAAGCGCGGCGAGAGCGGGAAGCAGGCCGAGCGCGTCCATGGCGAATTGCATATCTCGGGTCGGGGCGGTGTAAGAGGTCATGATGGCAGCCTCGTTCTATGGATGTCCTGTCCGGGGGTGTTTAAACGATTTTTCCGGGATTCATGATGTCGTTCGGATCAATCGCGCGTTTGAAGCGCCGCATGAGGTCAAGTTCGAGCGGGCTTT
The DNA here is from genome assembly GCA_018660965.1 of Rhodospirillaceae bacterium. GTDB lineage: Bacteria > Pseudomonadota > Alphaproteobacteria > UBA8366 > JABJJH01. The sequence goes on from JABJJH010000502.1 coordinate 3,017, forward strand.
TGTAGCGAAGCATATCATCCATTTTCAATTGGCCGACGCCATGTTCGGCGCTGAACGAGCCGTTCATGTCTTCCACGATATCATGCACCATTTCCTTCACTTCGGGCCATCGGGCGATGAACGCATCGGCGTCGGCGCCAAGGGGTTGCGAATAGTTGTAGTGAAGGTTGCCGTCGCCGCAATGACCGAAAACTACTGGCCGGATACCAGGGATAAATGCTTCGGCGGCGGCGTTGGCGCGGCGGATGAATTCTGGAACACGGCTGACCGCTACGGAAATATCGTGCTTGATGCTGCCGCCTTCGAAGGCCTGGGCCAGGACGACGCCTTCGCGAATACGCCACATGCCGCGGCGTTGGGATTCGGATTGGGCGATGATGGCGTCCAGAATTTGGCCGTTTTCGAAGGCGGTCTCCAACAGGCTTTCCAGGGCGGCCCCCATGCCGCTATTCGCCCGCGCGCCGGAAAATTCCATCAGGGCGTATTCCTGATAATCACCGTCGATGGGGTGCGTGACGCCTTCGATGTGCCTGGCGGCGAAGTCGAGCGGCGTCCGGCAAATAAGCTCGAAGCTGGTTACGCGGTCGCCGCTGGCCGCGCGGGCGTCGGCCAGTAATTCGATGGATGCGTCCAGATCGCGCAACGCGACGAATGCGGTTTGCACGTCCTTGGGGTTTGGAAACAATTTGCAGACCGCGGCGGTGATGATTCCGAGCGTGCCTTCCGCGCCGATGAAAAGCTGTTTCAAATCATAACCGGTGTTGTCCTTGCGCAATCGTTTCAGCCCGTCCCAGATGCGCCCGTCCGGCAGCACGACTTCCAGGCCCAACACCAATTCGCGGGCATTACCGTAGCGCAGCACGTTCACACCGCCCGCGTTTGTGGAAATATTACCGCCGATTTGACAGGTTCCCTCCGCGCCAAGGCTGAGCGGAAACAGCCGGTCGGCGTTCGCCGCCGCGTCCTGAAGGTTGGCCAGGATGCAGCCCGCCTCCACCGTCACCGTATAATTCAACGGGTCGATGTCGCGAATATTGTTCATCCGGCCCA
>JABJJH010000083.1 GCA_018660965.1 Rhodospirillaceae bacterium
GCCGTGACGCCTCGACGCGACCTGCCGGTTTTCGCGGTTGGCGACCGGACCGCCGATGCGGCGCGATCCAGCGGGTTCAAATCGGTGCGCAGCGCGCAGGGCGACATTCAAAGTCTGGCGGCGCTTGTGCGCGCGGAAACAACGCCGGAGCGTGGGGCGTTTGTACATCCAGCCGGTACGGCGGTGGCGGGTGATCTGGCCGGGATATTGGGCGAAAGTGGTTACGAGGTGCGCCGCGCCGTGCTTTACGAGGCGCGACAGGCCGACGCCCTGTCCGCCGAGACGCGCGCGGCCTTGTGCGCAGGGCGCATCGACATGATATTGTTCTATTCGCCGCGCACGGCGGCGGCGTTCGTGCGGCTTGCGGCGGGTTTGGAGAGCGCCTGTGCGTCGGTGGAAATCTTGTGCCTGAGCCAGGCCGTCGCCGCCGCTGCGGAAGCGTTGCCCTGGCGGCGCGTGATTGTCGCCGAAAACCCCGCCCAGGCTGATTTGCTGGCGGCCTTGGATGAGAGACTGAACGGTTCATGACCCACGAAGAAGAAACGACGCCCGACGAATTGGACACCGATGACGCGGCCTCGCGGCCATCGCTCGACGCCGCCCATGTGATCGAACAATTCGGTGGAATTCGGCCCATGGCGGCGAAAATCGGCGTCGCGGTGACGACGGTGCAGGGTTGGAAAAACCGGGGGACGATCCCCGCCAATCGGCGTGACGCCATCGCGGCCGCTGCCGCCGAGCAGGGGATTGAGCTGGATGAAACGGCGGGCGTGCGGGAATCGGATACGGATGAGGGCCCCGAATTCGAGATAGCCGAGCCCGAAATAAGAGCAACCACTGGACCTGCGCCTGAGAAAAAGCCCACGCGAACCGGTTCTGGATTGGCCGGGGTTTCGCTCGCTATATCCCTTGTCGCTATTCTTGTCGCGGTCGCTGTGGCGACGCAATCCCATTGGGTTCAGTGGGGGCTTGGAAAGTATATTCCGGCCCTGACGGCGAATGGCGGCGCGGTCTCAAATAATGCTGTGGCGAATAACGGGGCGGCTGAAAGAGAGGCCGCCGTCCGGATCGATGCGTTGACGACCCGGTTGGCGGCGTTGGAAGCTAAACTGGCGGCGCGCGCCGCGTCTCCGCCGGACCCTGAATTACGCCAACGGATCACGGCTCTGGAGGCGAGCGACGGTGACAGCGGCGCCCTTCAATCCGCGCTCGCCACGGTGCGGGATCGCGTGGCGACCGTCGAGAAAACGCTGGACGCGGCTTTGACCGAACGCGCCGGAATTAAGGCACAGTTGACGGCGACGGTCGATGCGATGAACAGCCGCGCCGGGGCTCTGGCAACGGATTTGGATGCGATCCGCAAGGCGCAACATAACGAGTCCGAGGGCCGAAAGGTCACGGTGGGTCTGGCCTTGTCCGGGCTCGAAGCGGTGCTCGTAACGGACCGGCCCTTCCAGTTGGCGTTGACAGCGTTGCGGGACGTCGCGACGGGCCAGTCAGCAATGGATGCGGGGTTGACGGAAAATCTGGCGCGAATAGTGCCGTTCGCCGCATTCGGCGCGCCGACCCTGGCGCAGTTGATCCGTCAGTATCGCGACCTGGCGCCGGAACTGGCGCGTCGCGACAGCTTGGGGGGCCGGGAAGACTGGGTCGGGCAGACCTTGGATAAAATCTACGATGTTGTGTCATGGCGTCGTGTCGGGGGCCCAATCGATCAGGCCGCCGAAGCGCTGGCCGGGCGCGATTTGAAGGGCGCGGTGGCCCTGCTTTCAGCGCAACCCGAATTTGAACCCGTGGCGCGCAACTGGCTGACCGGAGCGCGCAATCGTATCGCCGTGACCGCGGCATTGGACGCGGTGCGCGCATCCATTACAAAATCGCAGGCGCGGCCGGCGCAAAAACCGGGTCCGGCGCAATGAGGCGCGTCTTTCTATTGTTCGGTTTGATCGCGGCGGGCGCCGCGCTGGCGATCTGGTTCGCCGACCGTCCGGGCATGGTTACCTTGCAGTGGGCTGGATTCCGGTTCGATACCTCCGCCGGCGTCTTGTTTGCGCTTGTCGCGGTCGTCGCCATCGGTGCGGCAGCGATGTATCGATTCTGGCGGTTTCTGCGCCGGGCGCCGCGAAACCTGGCCTCCGCCCGCCGGGCGCGACGGCGCCGGCAAGGTTATCGGTTCCTGACCCAGGGCATGGTGGCGGTTGCGGCGGGCGATTCGAGCGAAGCCGCGCGGCTGTCGAAAAAGGCCGACCGGCTGCTTCAGGAACCGCCGCTCACCATGTTGTTGTCCGCCCAGGCGGCGCAGCTTGACGGCGACGAAACGGCGGCGCGACGTTATTTCGAAGCCATGCTCGACGAGCCGGACATGGCCTTCCTGGGCGTTCGCGGTTTGTTGACCCAGGCGATCAAGGCGGGCGATTCCGCACATGCGCTGGCCCTGGCCGAACGGGCGGTCGCCCTGCGCCCGAAAACCGAATGGGTGATCGAGGAATTATTCGCCCAGCAAATCGCGGCGGCGGATTGGGACGCGGCCGATGACACGATGCTTCAAGCCGGGCGGCGAAAGGTTCTCGACCCCGAAATCGTCCGCCGCCGCCGCGCGGTTCTGGCTGTGGCGCAATGCGCGGCGCTGGACGCGGCGGGTGACACCGGCAAAGCCACGAGCGATGCGATGAAAAGCGCGGAACGCGGCTGCAAGCTGGACCCCAGCCTGACGCCCGCGACGACGATGTTGGCTCGACTGCTGGCGGCGGACGGCAAAATTGGCAAAGCGACGCGCCTGATCGAAAACGCCTGGCGCCGCGACCCGCATCCGGAACTGGCCGCCGTCTACAACACGATTGACGCGAAGAGTGGCTCCACCGGATCGGAGCTGGACCAGGTGAAGCGAACCCAACGTCTTAGTGGAAACAATCCGGACCACGCCGAAAGTCATATCGCGTTGGCGCGCGCCGCGCTGTCGGCGGATTTATGGGGTGAGGCGCGCCGTCATCTCGACGCGGTGATTGGGCAGGCTGATGACGAATCAGACGTCGGCGCGCGGGTTTACCGGTTGATGGCGGATATTGAAATGGCGGAACGCAGCGATGCGGCGGCGGCGGGCCGGTGGCTCGCAAAGGCGTCGCGTCCCGATGAATCGTGGATTTGCGAGGCGTGCGGCGCGGTCCATGGCGCCTGGCGCGCGGTTTGTGGCCATTGCGGCGGTTTCGACGTGCTACGCTGGCGGACGCCGCGAAACCTGACGCCGCCCGCGCCCGACCCGGCCGACCTGTTGGACCCGCCTCTGGACGCCTCTCCGGCTGTATTGGCGCCCACTTAAACAAAAAAACGGGCTGGCGAATTGGAGGTTCGCCAGCCCAGATCAGGGAGAGAAATCACATGTCGTCCGTAGACAGTGACATCATAATGTCAGCGAATCCGATATCGCGCTGTGATGCAGATCACTTGCCGTAAAAAAAGTTCAAATTCGTGCAAAATCAGACTGGCGGAAGGCCCGCAAAATACGGTTTGGACCCTTGGCCCGCGCCGTAATTTTCACCCGTCCTACCGTCTTGCGTTGCGGAGAGGATGCGCATATGTTCCGCGCGATTGGCCGCGTTCGCTCAGTTGTTGGAGCACAGCATTCGTAAGAAGCGGGTCGGGCGGCAAGGTTATGGAAGTTCAGTTTGTTACGGGTACCGTGCCCTGCCTAATACGGCTATAATACGGTACAGGGCCGCCTTAGCTCAGCTGGTAGAGCATCGCATTCGTAATGCGGGGGTCGGGTGTTCAAGTCACCCAGGCGGCACCATTTCTTTCAATGACTAGCTGTTATGCGTCGGCCCACTGACCTGCTCGGTGTGTAATTCCTGTATAACCTTGTCAGGAGCTTGCCGGTTTTAGGTGACCTCTTTGTTCCGGTTCTGTCTTGCTCTGTTCCATCCTTTCTAGGGCGTCATCAACACGGCTGTCACGGGTATTAGGTATCCACAAGCGTCAGCCTTCGCCTTCGATCTTGGAACCGCTTCGTAAATCTATATATGCTAGTATAAGAATTTAGGATCACCGGATCCTGAAATTAGGGCTGCTGCAACTCTCAAACGAAGAATGACGCAACCATGCCGAACCCTAACGATTTTCATAACCCTGTTCGCCGTTGATGATGCCGCTCGGATAGCAGAGACCTCCTTGAGAGGACGCGCTGGACAGCCTAACCTCTATGCAAACATGAAACTCCAGGTCAGGTCCCGCCCATGCCCATCGCTGTCCATCCCTCCGGCCGCGCCGCCGGTGCAGAAATTACTGGCTGCAACCTCGCCACCGACCTGGACGACGCGAATTTTGCCGTCATTCAAGACGCTTTGGATGAACATGGCGTCATCTACCTACGCAACCAGACACTGACACCGGACCAGCAAGTCGCCTTTACGGAGCGTTTCGGTGAACCGGACGTGAACTTCAACGCGCTCCGTTTTGGTGTCGACGGCAGCCCGACCATCTACCGTATCTCGAACATTACGGAGAATGGCGAGGCCATCGGTACCCGCCGCGCCGGTGAGACCTGGCACACCGACATGAGCTATGCCAAGCATCCAGCACTTGCGACCATGCTCTATGCGGTAGAAGTTCCGACCCTGCACGGTATGCCGCTCGGCGGCACTGGCTTTGCCAACGCTGCTGCTGCCTACGATGCTCTTCCGCAAGACTTGAAAGACGCCATCACCAGCCTGAAAGGCGTGTTCGACTTTCGCGGTCGCAAGCGCTCCTCCCCTGTCAGTGCGGAGGATATCGCTGCCTATCCGCCGGTCGAGCACCCCATTGTCCGCACCCACCCGCGCACCGGCCGCAAGGGGCTCTACATCGTCCGTGATGATACCACCGGCATCGTTGGCAAGGACGCGGACGAGAGTCAGGCCCTAATCGAGGCCCTGGCCGACCACGTCATCAAGCCTGAGTTCATCTACCAGCATATCTGGCAGCAGGGAGATGTCGTGGTCTGGGACAATTGCACCGTCCAACATCGCGCCGTACAGGACTACGGCCTGCCCCAGCGTCGGCTATTGTGGCGGACGACGGTAAAGGGTGGGGCACCCTACTAAGCTTTTGGAAAGAGCGTGACGATGGAGGCGACTGGGAGGAAAGAGCAAGAAATCTCAAGTTCAAATTTGACTGTGAAATCGAACAAGAAAACCAGCTCGCCAAATACATGGAAGAAGACTTCAAACGAAATGCGCAAGCCGAGCAATTTGCCATGCATCGTACGTTCGACGCATATGAAATTGCGGAACGATTATGAGGAATTTTGAACGCAGGTAGGCAATAGTCAGGGGCGCCACTATCCAATACTATCTAGATATCAGATTGCCCTTTAAACTTTGGTTGGCGACAATTGACCACGACATTACATTGCAATACGTATGGCTTGGTAAAGTCTATATGAAATTACGGCCCGGCGAGCCGGGAAGTTATTTTAGCCATCCCGTACGCTCGACTCTTGGAATCCACTTTAAGTTATAAACATCATGCGCATACTTACAGTTTTCGGTACACGTCCAGAAGCGATAAAGCTGGCGCCCGTCGTCAAGGCGTTGGCCGCTGAGCCAGGCGTCACGTCACGGGTTTGCGTGACGGCCCAGCATCGCGAAATGCTCGATCAAGTCTTGGCGCTGTTCAACATTACGCCAGATGACGATTTGAACGTCATGAAGGCGCGACAGGAATTGGATGAATTGACGGCGTCAATTCTTAGGGGTGTGTCAGACGTCATCCGCGACTTTCAGCCGGATTTTCTGATCGTCCAGGGCGACACGACAACGACGTTCGCATCCGCCTGTGCGGCTTTTTATCAGAAAGTGCGTGTGGCGCATGTGGAAGCCGGGCTTCGAACCGGTGATATGTATGCGCCCTGGCCAGAAGAAGGCAACCGGAAGCTCACCAGCGCCATAACAACCATCCATTTCCCGCCCACCGAACGATCACGGGATAATCTTTTAGCCGAAAACGTCAGCGCTGATTCCATGGAAATTACAGGGAACACGGTTATCGATGCGTTGTTGACGGTCGTCGAACAGGTGCGCACCGGAACCCATCGCGCCACGCTCGACAAACAATTCGATTTTATCGACGGCGCCAAAAAGCTCATCCTGGTGACGGGGCACCGACGGGAAAGCTTCGGCGGCGGTATGGAGAATATATGCTCCGCGCTTTCGGATTTGTCCCGGCGCGACGATGTCGAAATCGTCTACCCCGTTCATCTAAACCCCAATGTTCAAGAACCGGTTAACCGGCTTCTGTCGGGATCGCAAAACGTTCATTTGGTCGAACCCCAGGATTACCTGCCTTTCGTCTACCTCATGGACCGTTCACATTTAATTCTGACCGATTCCGGCGGCGTTCAGGAGGAGGCCCCCGCATTAGGCAAACCGGTTCTGGTGATGCGCGACACCACGGAACGACCCGAAGCCGTTGCGGCTGGAACGGCGCGTTTAGTCGGCGCCTCGCGCGACCCTATCGTCGCAGCAGCTCGGGAGCTTCTCGATTCACCAACAGTTTACGAGGCCATGGCGCGGGCGCACAATCCTTTCGGCGACGGACAGGCGTCAAGCCGCATAGTAAAGAGGCTCAAGCATGAATGCACCGATTGAGACCGTCTCTGTCATTGGATTAGGCTATGTCGGGCTGCCAACGGCGGCGGTCGTCGCAAGCCGTAACGTCCAGGTGGTCGGCGTCGAAATCAACGAATCGGTGGTCGAACGCATCAACAACGGCGAGGTTCATATCGTCGAACCGGATCTGGACATGCTGGTCCAAGCGACGGTGGCGATGGGACGGTTGCGCGCCACGACGACGCCGGAAAAAGCGCAGGTTTACGTGATTGCGGTGCCGACCCCGTTCAAGGGTGACCATGTGCCGGATTTATCCTACGTACAGGCGGCGGCGGAAAAAATCGCGCCGGTTCTAGATGCAGGCGCGTTGGTGATCCTCGAATCGACATCGCCCGTGGGCACAACCGAGCAACTCGTGGGGTGGTTATCGGATGCGCGTCCGGATTTAACGTTTCCCCCAATGAGCCAGGGAACGCCGGATGTGAACGTCGCGTATTGTCCAGAGCGGATATTGCCCGGCCACGTGCTTCGCGAACTGGTCGACAACGACCGGATTATTGGCGGAATCTCGCCGCAATGCGCCGAGCGAGCCGTCGAATTCTATCGCATCTTCATGACGGGTGAATGTCTGATCACGAATGCGCGCACGGCGGAACTTGCAAAATTAACGGAAAACTCGTTTCGCGACGTCAACATCGCTTTCGCTAATGAATTGTCCTTGATCAGCGATAAACTGGATGTCGATGTCTGGGACCTTATCGGGCTTGCGAACCGTCACCCGCGTGTCGATATCTTGCGGCCCGGTCCCGGCGTCGGGGGCCATTGTATCGCCGTGGACCCCTGGTTTATCGTCGCGTCCACGCCAAAGGAAGCGCGCCTGATTCGAATGGCCCGCGACGTCAACGACGCCAAACCAACTTACGTCGTGGAAAAAGCAATCACCGCTGCGGAAAGGTTCAAGAACCCGGTTATCGCCTGTATGGGGCTTTCCTACAAACCGGATATCGACGACTTGCGGGAAAGTCCCGCCCTCGACATCACTGAAACGCTCTGCGATTCCAAGGTTGGCGAAATTCTCGTGGTGGAACCCAACGTGGACGCCATGCCACCCGCTCTGGCGGACAAGAAAAATGCGACCTTTTGCGACGCCGCGACCGCGATCGACAAGGCGGACATTGTGGTATTGCTAGTTGGGCACCGGGCCTTCAAGGAAATCAATCGGAACACGCTTAACCAAAAGGTCGTCATCGACACCCAAGGATTGTTCGCTTAACGGGCGCC
>JABJJH010000082.1 GCA_018660965.1 Rhodospirillaceae bacterium
CAATGGCGTTTGCAACAGCCGATGACGGCGTAAAACTTTATTACGAGGAAAGCGGATCGGGCGCGCCGATCCTGCTCATTCATGAATTCGCGGATGATATCCGCGGGTGGGAACCGCAAATCGCGCATTTCGGCCGCTGGTACCGCTGCATCGCTTATAACGCGCGGGGCTTTCCGCCGTCGGACGTTCCCGGCGACGTCGGTTCGTATTCGCAGATGCGCGCAGTTGGAGATGCGCTCGCCATTCTGGATCATCTGGGCATTGAAAAGGCGCATATCGTCGGATTGTCCATGGGCGGATTTTGCGCGCTGCATTTCGGCCTGAACCACCCTGACCGGGCGTTGTCGCTGGTCGTCGGTGGCTGCGGTTACGGCGCGGAGCCTGGCAAGAAGGAACAATTCCGCGCCGAGGCTCTGATCACCGCCAAGTCGTTCGCGGATTTGGGCATGGACGAAACCGCCAAGCAATACAGCGTCGGGCCGACCCGCGTGCAGTTCCAGAACAAGGACCCGCGCGGGTGGGAAGCGTTCGCCGCGCGTCTGGCGTCGCATGACGCCCAGGGGTGCGAGTTGACCATGCGCGGCGTGCAGGCGGAACGGCCGTCGTTGTACGATCTTGTCGACGACATGGCCAAGTTGACGGTGCCGACCTTGATTGTCAGCGGTGACGAGGACGAGCCGTGCCTCGATCCGGGATTGTTGATGAAGCGGACCATCGCCAGTTCGGCGCTGGTGTTGTATCCGCGCACCGGACATGCGTGCAATCTGGAAGAACCGGAGCTGTTCAACAAGTCGCTGCACGATTTCTTCACCGGCGTCGATCAGGGGCGCTGGGGATTACGCGATCCGCGCTCGACGATCGCCGGCATCACCGGCATGAAATAACCCAGGCCCTGGCGCCCATGCGGACCAACGCCGCCGTTACCGCCAGCAGCCCGGATGCGGCGGCGGCGGGACTCAACATTCTCCGGCGTGGCGGGAACGCGGTCGACGCCGCCGTCGCCACGGCGCTGGCGGCCTGCGTGGCCGATCCATGCAATGTCGGACTTGGCGGTTATGGCGGCGAGATGATCGTCCATGATGGCGCGGCGCAATGCTGGTCGGCGTCCTTTGGCATGATCGCGCCGAAATCGGTGGACCCCGGCGCGGCCAACCCGGAAGCGGACAATCCGGCCGCCGACAATCAGGACCGCAAAACCGTGACCTATCCCGACGACGGGCCGCGTGCGTCCGGCGTTCCCCTGGTGGTCGCGGGGTTGTCGCAGGCGCTGGAGCATTTCGGAACTCTGGGTTGGGATCAGGTCAGCCAACACGCGGTGACGCTGGCGCGCGACGGCGTTCCCATTGCCGGGGCGACTGAACGGGCGCTGGCGGATTTGACCGACCGATCCTTTCTTGAGGACGTCTATGACCTCTCGACTCCGGGACAACTCCGGCAACCCGCGCTGTTTCGAACCCTGAGCGATATGGCGGCGCATGGCCCGGACTGGTTTTACGAAGGGCCCATCGGCGCTGCGGCGTCCGACGCCTTCGCCGCCGCCGGGGTTACGTTGACGCCGAACGAGTGGGCCGAGGGGCTGGACCATGTCGATATCGCGCATGCGCCGTATTACGATCTCGGCGCGTGGCGGATATTTTCCGCGCCTTTGCGCACCAGCGGCGCGGCGTGTCTGCATGCGACCCTGCGCGCCTTGCAACTGGTCGCCGCCGAACGGGATCTCGAATCGACCGGCGGCCTCGTCGGGTTGGCGCAAAAGATGGCCGCGATTTGGCAATACCGGTTTTCCTCGCCGGAACGGAACCTTTTGAATCAGGACACCTTGGCCGATTGGGTGGAACATGCCGTGGCGCACGACACCGGCGTGACGCGGTTGCCGACCGCGACGGGGCACACCGCGCATATCAACGTCGTCGATTTCACCGGCATGACCGTAGCGTTGACCCTGTCGCAGGGACCGCAATGGTTTGGCGCTCGCTGGGCGGTCCCGGACACCGGCGTCGTCATGAATTGCGGCATGCATCTGTTTCGCTGGGAACGGCCCGTGGTGCGTCGTGGCTTGCACATGGCCATGACCAATCTGGCGCCGGTGGTCGCGGCGGGACCCGATGGCGCAAAAGTCGCGGTGGGGTCGCCCGGCGCGCGGCGCATCCCGTCCAATGTCGCGCTGGCGCTGGGCCGCCATATCCTGAACGGCATGCCGCTGGACCAGGCGGTCGCGGCGGGGCGGGTTCACGCCGAAGACGCATTGATCGGCGCCTATGAAAGCGGTCGTCATGAAGCCGGACTCGATCGCGCGTTGTTGCGCGCCTTCCCCCAGGTGGACGGCGACGACGACGCGTTTTGCACAGGACCGCTGACGGCGTTATCGCGGAACCGCAAGGGCGTCGTCACGCTGGGGCTGGACGACCGTGCGGCGCCGGGCTTTGGCGAGGTGCTGTCCTAAAGTCGATTTGCGCTAACGAAAAAGGCCCGCCCCAACCGGGACGGGCCTTTCCAGTTTTTGATTACGTCAGCGTTAACAACCGGAGACGCATTTCGCGTCGCCATCGAAGCTCATCGTCCTGCCGCTCAAAGGCAGGTGGACCGGCGCTTTCGCCCCCTTGATGAAGGTCTCCGTTTTTGTGCCCGCGATGACCTTGCCGCCCTTTGTCGCGACTTCGTTGGCGTGCGAGGCGATAATGGCCTTCGGGCGGATCAATTCGTTGACCACATAGACGCCTTCCTTCGGGCCGGTGGTGTAGGTGTCGCCAATATTCATGACCGCCAGCTCGGCGTTGTAATAACCGCGCACCACGGTTTCCTGCTCGGCCGTCATGCCGGTGTCGCCGGACAGATAAACGACAAGCCCATTGGTGAACTGCAGGATATATCCGGTGGCCTGACCGACATACCCGGCGAACCCGGCGGCCTTCATGGCTTTCCCCAAGTCGCCGCCGATGAAACTGGGCGACAGGCCGTTCGTGTGCAGGGCCGGGACCATGGAAATTTTAACGCCGCCAACGGTTTTGGTGGCGCCGAACCGGACGAGAATCGAGTCCTTGGGATTACCGCCATTGGCCTTCAGCTTGGCCGAGAAGAATGGCGGCATTTCGCTGCCCGTGACGATCTTGGCTTTCTTGGCGATCGCGATGTTGACCGTGCTGGTGTTCGGCGATGCGTTGACCGAAAAGTCCGGTTTGGCGCAGGTGCCCGCATTCGGCGCCTTGGTGTGTTTGTTGCCCACGTGGTCTCCATGCATGTGACTGACCAGCAGCGCGTCGATTTTGCCGAGGCGCGGGTCGGTCGCGCCGGCGACGGTTCGGCCGGCGTCGTAGAGAAGGCGCGTGCCGTTCGGGTCTTCGAAAATCAACGCCCGGTCGAGTTTGCAAAACTCGCCGTCCTGCTGACCAAGCGGCGTGATTTTGACGTTGGCGGCGTGACTGGCTTGTACGGTTAGACCGGTCAATCCACCCGCCAGCGCGGCGATGGCCAAAATTCCTTTTAGCCCGCATTTCCCAAGTAAAAGGGAGAAGTCACTCCTCTGACGACAATTAATGTGTTATATTGCAGCATGTTAAGTGGGCTTAAGGCGGCGGATCATGGATCACCCAAAGGGTGCAAGCGAAACGGATGGTGCGCGGC
>JABJJH010000180.1 GCA_018660965.1 Rhodospirillaceae bacterium
ATGATCCCCGCCAGCACGCCGACCGCCAGGAACATCGCGCCGCCGCCCATATCGGCCACCACGTTCAACGGCGGTACCGGCATTTCTTCCGGGCCAATGGCGTTCAGGACGCCGGTAATCGCCAGATAGTTCAAATCGTGGCCGGCCGCCTGGCCAAGCGGACCATCCTGCCCCCACCCCGTCATGCGGCCATAAACGATCCGCTTGTTGCGGGCGAACACATCATCGGGACCAAGACCCAGCCGTTCCGTCACGCCGGGGCGGAAGGGATCGAGAATGGCGTCGGCATTTTCGGCAAGCCGCAAAATGGTCGCCGCGCCTTCCGGGTTTTTAAGATCGACGGAGACGGAATAGCGTCCGCGTCGCGCCACATCCGCGCGCGCCGGACGCGGGCCGCCGATATCAGCGGGCGCCGGACGGTCGATGCGCAGGATGTCCGCGCCCATGTCGGCCAACAAGGCGGAACACAGCGGTCCCGGCCCAATGCCCGCCAATTCGATGATTTTTACGCCGACCAAGGGGCCTTGCGCTGACTTGCCTGTCATAATTCCCTCCCACTAAATGATCTTAGAAGAAAGCCGAATTACATCGGATTTGCAAACCCTTCCCGCCAGAAACCTTGCCAAGGCGCCGTGAGCCGAACTACCTTCGGCGTGGAAAAGACGGATATTCGCGGGGGAGAGTGGCCGATGCTTTCGGAGGAACGTAACCAGTTTTTGTGTTCGACTGATCCCGGCACGCCCATGGGCGGCCTGATGCGCCGGTATTGGGCGCCTTTTTTATTGTCCAGTGAATTACCGGAACCCGATTGCCCCCCGGTTCGCGCGCGGTTGATGGGAGAGGACCTCATCGCCTTTCGCGATACGAAAGGACGGCTGGGCCTGATCGACGAATTTTGCGCCCATCGCGGCGTATCGCTGTGGTACGGACGCAACGAAGAATGCGGCATCCGGTGCCCCTATCACGGCTGGAAATACGACGTCACGGGCCAATGCGTGGAACTGCCCTCCGAAGACGACAGCACCGGCACGCGCCAACGCATAAAACTGAAATCCTACGCCTGCATCGAAAAGGCCGGCATCATATGGGCGTATATGGGGCCGCCCGAACAACAACCCCCTGAACCCGCGCTGGAATGGACCAACGTCGCGCCGGAACAGCTTTACGTCTCGAAACGACTGCAGGAATGCAATTATTTACAGGCCATGGAAGGCGGCATCGATTCAAGCCACGTGTCCTGGCTGCATGGCAGCTCGCTGCAAAACGATCCCCTGTTCGTTGGCAGCAAGGGCAACCAATACAACGAAGAAGACCGCATGCCGCTTTTCGAAGTCGAAGCGTTCGAGGGCGGCATCTTGATCGGGGCGCGCCGCAATGCGGAAAACAACCAGTATTACTGGCGCATCACACCCTGGATCATGCCGTGGTACTCTCTTATTCCCCCGCGCGCCGGACACCCGATTGGCGGTCACGCCTGGGTTCCCATCGATGACGGGAATTGCTGGGCGTGGAGCATCAATTATCACCCGAGCCGCGATTTGACCGCCGATGAACGCGCCGCGATGGAGGCGGGGAAAGGCATCCATGTCACCTATGTTCCCGGCACCTTCATTCCCACCGCCAACATGCGCAACGACTATCTGATGGATCGCGACGCCCAGAAAGCGGGCCGCACCTATAGCGGCGTCGAAGGCATCGCCATGCAGGACGCGTCCTTGCAGGAAAGCATGGGGCCCATACAAAACCGCACCATGGAAAATTTGTGTTTGACGGACACCGGGATCGCCATGGCGCGCAGCGAATTGATTCGCGCCGCCAACGCCAACGCGAAAGGCGAACCGATCAAGGGCCTGACGCCCGAACACCAGAAGGTCCGGTCCGTCGCCATCGAACTGCCGAAAGATGTGAATTTCGTCGATGGCTCGAAACACGGCCTGTTCCCCGAACCGGGATCCGACCCCCTTACCGTATAATCATTCAGGAGATACACACATGGCGCAGCGGCTAAAACTTAGTCTCGCCTGCTGGGACTACGACCGCACCCGCGCATTGGCGGACGGTTCGGTCGTGCCGGACGGCATTGACCTTATTCACCACACGCTTCCCGTGGAGGAGACATTTTTCCGCATGCTGCGGTACCGGGAATTCGACGCCGCGGAAATGTCGCTGTCCTCCTATACCGTGTCCCTGCTGAAGGACTCGCCGTTTATCGCGATTCCGGTATTTCCGTCGCGGATGTTTCGCCATTCCAGCATTTATGTGAACGCGAACAGCGGCATCGAAAAGCCCCAGGATTTGATCGGCCGCAAAATCGGCACGCCTGAATATCAAATGACAGCGCCAGTATGGATTCGCGGCATTCTGTCGGACCACTACGGGGTTGATGCGGCGTCCGTCGAATACTATTGCGGCGGCGAAGAAGAACCGAACCGCGACGAAAAACTCGCAATCACCCTGCCGGAGAAATTTCACATTCATCGCATCGGCCCAGAACAGACTCTGTCTCAAATGCTCGCCGACGGCGAAATCGACGCGCTGCACACCGCGCGCAAGCCATCGACCATGGACAGCCGCCCCGGCACGATCCGGCGTCTATTTCCCGATTACAAGGAAGTCGAGCAGGCGTATTACGCCGAAACGAACATCTTCCCGATCATGCACACCGTCGTCATCCGCCGCGATGTCTACGAGGCGCATCGCTGGGTCGCCAGGGCGCTGTTCAAGGCGTTCGAGGAAGCCAAGCGCCGCGCCCTGGAGAATTATTTCGAAACGGCGGCGATGAAATACATGCTGCCGTGGCTCGTCGCGCATGTGGAGGAAACCATCGAGACGTTCGGCAAGGACTGGTGGGCGTATGGGTTCGCGGAAAACCGCGCGACGCTGGAGGTCTTCCTGCGGATTCACCACGAACAGGGATTGTCCGCGCGGAAGCTGGAACCGGAAGAGCTGTTCGCGCCGGAATGCCTGGAAAGTTTTAAGATTTGACCAGCGACGCCCCAAGTGACTCTCCAATTGTGGCGCTCGCCACTGGCGATCCCGGCGGGATCGGCCCCGAACTGTGCCTCAAGGCCGCGACGCACCCGAACCTGACCACCATTTGCAGACCCGTCTTGTATGGCGATCCTGTCGTGCTGGACCTGCAGGCGAACGCGTGCGGCATGACGATCGATTTTGACACGGCGTCATCCCCCGACAGGGTCGATTGGGACAAACCGGGCGTTAAGTTGTGCCCGCGTGACCAATTCAGCGACGCGCCTTTCGAACTTGGCGCGGTCAATGCGCAGAACGGGCGCGCCGCCCTCGACAGCGCCGCCGCCGCAATTCACGACGTCTTGAATGGTCAGGCGGCGGCGGTGGTCGCGGCCCCACAAAACCAAAAGTCAATCGCGTTGGCCGGCGTCGACTTCGACGGCTACCCGTCTTTCGTCGCGCGCGAAACCGGTTTGGCCCCGGAAGACGTATTTCTGATGCTGTGTTTCGACAAGGTGAAAATTGCGCATTGCACCTTGCACGCCAGCGTCCGTCAGTCGCTGGATTTCATCACGTTCGACCGCGTGCGCGCCGTTATTCAAGCCGTGCACGATACGGTGATCCGCATCGGTGAAGGGACGCCGAAAATTCTGGTGGGCGGTTTGAACCCACATGCGGGCGAAGACGGTCTGTTTGGTCTTGAGGATCAGGACATCGTCGCCCCGGCCATCGCGGCGGCGCGGGAGGCGGGCGTGAATGTCGAAGGGCCCGTCGGCGCGGACACCATGTTGGGTAGAACGGACATCGACGCCTTCATCGTCATGCTGCACGACCAGGGCCATATTCCGGCCAAGCTCCTGGCCCCGCGCCGCACGGCGGGTCTGTCCATCGGCAGTCCCATCCTGTTTTCATCGGTGGCGCATGGCAGCGGCCACGACATCGCCGGGACCAATCAAGGCGACCCCGCCGCGATCATTGCAGCCGTGCGGCGTTTGACCGGAAACGGCGCAGCGCAATAGCCCCCGTTAGGCGGCGGACACCCGGCACAAATAGGATTTCAAATTCGTCTGGCCCGACAAAGGGTCGCGTTGCGCCTTGTCGGTCAGAAAATTCACCGGGCGCCATGGGTGAAACGGTTGCTGTTCGCCCCAGCCGATGGGAATGAACACCGCCGTTTTGCGAATGCCGGTGGTGACCCAGGCGCGCGCCTCGATATCGCCATGCGACGTTTCCACGCGAACGCGCTTGCCGTCCTCAATCCCCAACGGCCCCGCCTTGTCCGGGTGAATTTGCATGTATAGATCCGGCCACATCTCCTGCGCCTGCCATGCGTAATGGGTCCAGGCGTGAAACTGCGGCGCAGGCGGTCGCCCGGTCACCAGTTCCGTGTCATACCCCTGATCGCGCAAGGTTTGGCCGGGCGTCTGTTCGGACGGCGGCACGATCCGACCCGGCGACGTGATGGTCGGCGCTTCGCGTAACGGCGAAATAACGCCGTCGCCGTCATCGCCTTCGAGCAATTCCATAAAGGGCAAGTCGATGAGGTGTTCCCGTTCGCCATAAAACTCAGGCAACGCCGACATCCCAAGCGTGTTGAACTTGGCCTCCATCTCTTGCGACCAGAATTCAAGCTTGCCGCTCGGGCTCGGGAAGCGGTGGCCTTCCGGCGCGCCAACCGCCGTCGTACCTTCCAGATAC
>JABJJH010000437.1 GCA_018660965.1 Rhodospirillaceae bacterium
ACGCGAAACCGATTCGATCCCATGGAGCAGCCGATGACCTTCTTTTCCATTAGGAAATCGCCGCCGTGCAATTCAATTTTTTCGCCATAGGGGATCATGCCGATCAATGTCGCCGTCCCGCCGGACCGCAGCATTTCGAACGCCTGTTCGGCGGTGCGCTTCAGGCCAATGGCCTCAAACGCGTAATGGACGCCGCCGCCGGTCATTTCCATGACCTGCTCGACGGGGTCGCCGTCGGACGCATTGATGACATCCGTCGCCCCGAAGGTCTTGGCCAGGTCCAGCTTGCTGGCCACCCGGTCGATGGCGATCACGCGCCCGGCCCCGGCGATGGACGCCCCGTTGACGCAGGACAACCCAACGCCGCCACACCCGATAACCGCGACCGTCGAGCCAAGTTCGACCTTCGCCGTGTTGTGCACCGCGCCGACGCCCGTGGTGACTCCGCAGCCGATCAGCGCCGCCTTGTCCATCGGCATGTCGCGGCGGATTTTCACCAAGGCGTGTTCATGGACCAGCATCTGTTCGGCGAAGGATGACAGATTGGCGAATTGCTGGACGGATTTGTCGTCCTGGGCCAAGCGGGACGGTTGTCCCCGCCGCCGCCGGGTTTCGCGTCCGTCGCAGATGGACGGGTGACCGGTCAGGCATTCTTCGCAATGGCCGCAGAAAGCCGACAGGCAGGTGATGACGTGATCGCCGGGTTCAACATGGGTGACATCGGCGCCGACCGCCTCCACTACGCCCGCCGATTCATGGCCCAGCACCACCGGCATCCGGTAGGGGTAGAGGCCTTCGACGAAATGAAGGTCGCTGTGACAGACCCCGGCGGCGACGGTGCGCACCAGCACTTCACGGGGCCCGGGTTTGTCGATCGAGATGTTTTCGATTTGCAGCGGTTGCCCGACTTCATACAGAACGGCGGCTTTCATGGCGGTGCTCCTGTTCTCTTAAAAGGCGATTTCAGCAATGGCCCGGATCGCTTCCACCGATGGTCCGCGCAGCAGGATCGACGCGACATGGCCCTTCGCGGATGCGGCTTTCCAGACGTCCAGACGTTCGGCGATCCGTTCCTTGGGACCGACCAGCGCGATGGCGTCCACGAAGTCGTCGGGCACCGCCGCCGCCGCTTCGGTGCGTTTGCGGTCCAGAAACAAATCCTGAATTTTAACCGCCGCGTCCTCGAAGCCCAGCGCCTTGGCGTAGTCGTTGTAAAAATTCTTGTCGCGCGCACCCATGCCGCCGACATACAGCGCCAGCTGCGCCTTGACCGGGGCGCGGCAGGCGTCCAGATCGTCGCCGATTTGCACCGGCACGAAGGGCGCGATTTGAAAATTGTCCAGGGACTTCGCGCCGTCGGTCTTGGCGAAGCCTTCGTTCAAGGGGCCTTCCAGAATATCGAAGCGTTCCGGGTTCATGAAGATCGGAAAGATGCCGTCGGCGCATTCCGCCGCGGTGCGCAACCCGGCGGGGGTAATGGCGGCGGTGAAAATCGGCAACGCCGGGTCACCGTGCAAAATGCTTTTCAACGGCTTGCCAAGGCCGGTCGATCCTTCGCCCGTATAGGGAATCTGGTAGTGATGTCCTTCGTGGGTCAGCGGTTCTTCACGCTTCAGGATTTTGCGGACGATTTCGATATATTCCCGCGTTCGCGTCATCGGGCGCCCGAACGGCATGCCGTGCCAGCCTTCGATGACCTGCGGCCCCGACGGGCCGATGCCCATGACGAAGCGGCCATCGGACATTTCCGCCAGCGTCATCGCCGTCATCGCCGCCATCGTGGGCGTGCGCGCCGACATTTGCATGATCGCCGTGCCGACGGTCATCGTCTTGGTTTGCGCCAGGATCCAGGCGGCGGACGACACCGCATCGCGACCCCAGGCTTCCGATGTCCAGGCCGAGTCGTAGCCGAGTTTTTCAGCCTCCAACACCAACGGCATATCGACGTTTTTCCCGGTTTCCTTGGATGCGCCGGGGATGATGCCAATTTTCATGAATGGATGCTCCTTTTGGATGACGGCCTGGATAACGGGGGCGGATGCCCCTTTTCGCGCATGATCTAGATGCTAACCACTGGTGAAAAGCCGTCAACCGCTTTCCAGTTCCCGAAGGCTTCGCTACGGTAAGGCGAAACGATAGAAACGCCACTTAACCTGGAGAAACCCATGACCACCATATCCCTCGACGCCGCGAGTCAAATCGCCGACGCGACGCTCGCGAAAGGCCGTGACGCGGGTATGATGCCGCTGACCGTGGCCGTGCTGGATTCAGGCGGACACATGGTCGCCTTCAAGCGTGAGGACGGGTCCGGTATCCTGCGGCCCGAAATCGCCTTTGGCAAAGCGTGGGGGGCGATCGGTATGGGAATTTCCAGCCGCTTGTTGCGCGACCGGCTGGCGGACCGGCCGACTTTCATCGGCGCGCTGTCCACCGCGTCCGGCGGGCGCTTGATCCCGGTGCCGGGCGGGGTGCTGGTTCGCGGTGACGATGGCGCGGTGATGGGCGCGGTCGGCGTCAGCGGCGACACGTCGGACAAGGACGAAGCCGCCGCCATCGCCGGAATCATCGCGGCGGGGTTGCGCGCCGATCCGGCGGAGCCCGACCCGGATTGGGAAGGCTCGCGCCTTTAGTTTATGCCGACAGGCCGAGTTGCGGCAGCACCTTGGTCTGATACAGCTCCAGCGATTTCAGGATTGTCGCGTTCGGCACCAGCCCGTTGAAGGTCCAGGCGAAAATCCATTCCACCGGCAGGCGCTTCATCAGGGCTTCCATGCGCTTGCAAACGGTGTCGACTGTGCCGACGAGGACATAGCCCTTGTCGATCATTTCTTCCGGCGACGGATATTCGCCGGTGTCGGGGTCGATCATCCCGCGCCGGAAGCCGAAAGGTTCGAACCAGGTTTCAGCGACGAAGCGGCTTGAATCGCGCCACATGGCGTCCGCTTCCGCATCACTGTCGGCGATCAGGATATCGCGCAAAAAGGCGACGCCGTCGCCCAGCGGCCGTCCGGATTCTTCCGCGTAAAGCTGGCTCAGGCGCATTTCTGTTTTTTCGTGCATCGGCGGCAGGACGGCGGTGACGCCTTCTTGCGCGCACCAGCGGATGCTGTTTTCCGAGGACGCGAAAGGCTGGAACAAGGGCGGGTGAGGTTTCTGCACCGGTTTCGGCACCACGCCGACGGATTTCAAAACGCCATTATCCATGCCCTTGCCGTATTTCACCGTGGCTTCGATGTCCCAGGGCGTGCCGGGCATGGGGACCTTCCACAAATCCCCGTCATAGGTCAGCATGTCTTCGGTCCAGCACTTCTTGATGATGCGGAAGTTTTCTTCGAACGCGGCGCGGTTGGCGGCGTCGATGTCGTCGTGTTGATTGGGGATCGCGCCATGAACCCCGTGCGTGTGCTGGGCCATGACATCGACCCAGCGGCGTTGATAGCCGCGCGCGAAGCCCGCATTGGCGCGCCCCCCGGTCATGTGATCCAGCATGGCGATGTCCTCGGCGACGCGGATCGGGTTATCGGCGGGCAGAACGATGCCGAGCTGGCCGACGCGGATATTCTTGGTTTGCATGCCGATGAACAAATCCAGCATCACCGGGTTGTTCGACATTTCGACGCCTTCGACGTGGAAGTGGTGTTCGGTGAAACTGATCGAGTCGTATCCCAGATCGTCCGCCAGCCGCGCCTGTTCGCCGAGATCGGCCAGCATGGTGTCGTATAGATCGCCGCGCAGCCCGGACATGCCCGCTTCAATATCTTTCCTCGATCCGATTGACGGCAAATAGAATAACGACGTCTTCATTTGTGTCTTCCTTCCAATTTCAGGCGTCAAACGGGCGAATTCACACCACCGACGGAGCGCCAGTAAATCGATTTTTCACGGGAATTAAAACGCTGAATTCCTGGAATTGGCGTTTTTCCCGCCATTTTGCGGATTTCCCGGCGTATCGGTCGCTGTCGCCAAGCCATGGAAACGCAAGGGTGAATCCGGGGTATCGACAATTTTAACCAAAAGTGGAAAGCATCCCGTTCGATAGTTCTTTATTTTCATGAGGTTGTGGTGTTATTGTCGTTCACGTGAACATGCGCTTGGGGGAGTGCGTTTAAGCTCCGGGAAATCAAATGATTTCTTGGAATTAAATTTCCTGCCGTCAGAAAGACGGCGCTTTTGGGAGACTTAAAGTTATGGCCGACCAAATTAACCTCAGCTCAGCAGTTCGCACGAATCTCGGCGGGCTCCAACAAACAGCGAAGCTTGGCGCGCGGACCGATGAACGTCTCGGTTCCGGCAAAGCGGTGAATTCGCCGATCGACGGCGCCGCTGAATTTTTCGCCTCTCGCGCCCTGTCCGACCGCGCGTCGGGTTTAAGCGCCGCCAAGGATGGCGTTGATCAGGCGATCAGCACGGTGCAAGCGGCGACCAACGGGCTCGACGCGATCAACAGCCTGGCGGAACAGGCGCGCGGGCTCGCCACGGCGGCCCAGAACACCAGCGATCCGACCCA
>JABJJH010000429.1 GCA_018660965.1 Rhodospirillaceae bacterium
AACCCCGACACTCATATTCGGGGCCCATACGACCGGAACTTTCGCGGCCGCGGTTTCAATGGCTTGCGCTTGCGCTTCGTCCAGTCCCGTCGTCCCGATCACCATGGCGACGCCCGCGGCCGCCGCGAGTTCGGCATGGCGCACGGTTGCAGCGGGGATAGTGAAATCCACGACGACGTCAACGCCCGCCATCATCGCGCCGGGATCGTCACTAACCGCGACGCCCAACGCCTCCATCCCGGCGAGCGCGCCCGCGTCCTTGCCAATCGCATCATGTCCGGGTTGTTCACTGGCGCCCGCGATGACGCAGCCTTGGGTAAGGGTCACCTGATTGATGACCATCTGTCCCATGCGCCCGGTGCACCCGACAACGCCAATCTTCAGATCGTCCGCCATATCATTCCCCCTATGTTAGGCCCCGCGTCATCAATCCTTCAAATCGGTCCAGAATTCCTTCACCTTGCTGAAGAAGCCTTCCGATTCCGGACTGAACGACCGGCCCTGGCCCGCGCTTTCGAATTCCTGCAACAATTCCCGTTGCTTACGCGATAGATTTACCGGCGTCTCTATCTTCGATTCGACATACATATCGCCACGCTGGCCGGAATTCAGCACCGACATGCCTTTGCCGCGCAACCGGAACTGGGCGCCGGATTGCGTGCCCGGCGCAATCGTGACCTTGGCGCGACCGCCGTCGATGGTCGGCACCTCGACCGCGCCGCCGAGCGACGCCGTCGTCATGGCCATGGGAACGCGGCAATAGATATCGGGCCCATCACGCTTGAACAAGCGGTGCGCTTCGACCGACAGAAAAATATATAAATCGCCCGGTTGGGCGCCTTGTAAACCGGCTTCGCCTTCGCCATTCAGCCGGATGCGGGTGCCTTCCTCGACGCCCGGCGGAATTTTGACCGACAGGTTTTTTTCCTTCTGAACGCGCCCTTGACCGTGACAGGAATCGCACGGGTTGTCGATCACCCTGCCCGCGCCATGACACGCCGGGCATGTCCGCTCGACCGTGAAGAATCCTTGCTGGGACCGAACCTTCCCGGCCCCCTGACACGTCGTACAGGCGACCGGTTGAGCACCCTCCGCCGCGCCCGTGCCATCGCATGGTTCACACCGCACCGAGGTCGGCACGCGAATTTCCGCCGTCTTTCCCTTGAACGCGTCCTCCAGGGAAATTTCCATATTATAGCGCAAATCGGATCCGCGCCGCGCCGCGCCGCCGCCCCGTCGCCCGCCGGTGAACTCGCCAAACATTTCATCGAAAATGTCGGCGAACCCGCCGCCGCCAAACCCGAACCCGCCCTGACCGCCGCCGCCAGCCGCCGCGTTTTCAAAGGCGTCGTGGCCATATCGGTCATAGGCAGCGCGTTTCTGTTCGTCGCGCAGAACTTCGTAGGCTTGATTGATTTCCTTGAATTTTTGCTCGGCTTCATCGTCGCCCGGATTTTTGTCCGGGTGGTATTGCATGGCGAGTTTCCGGAACGCCTTTTTCAGGTCGTCCGGACTGGCGTCGCGCGACGCGCCGAGCGTTTCATAAAAATCCGTCGACATTCACCACCATTTTAGGCCCCACTTCTTCCGGCCCCATTTTCCCCGCACCCGACGCCCGAAGCGCCATATGAACAGGGTCCCGGCGGCTTTTCAACCGCAGGGACCCTATTAGTCCAACGGAACGAATTCAACGTCCCTCGCAATCCGATTTACGCGGATTTATCTTTTTTGTCGTCGTCCACTTCCTCGAAATCTGCGTCGACCACGCCATCTTCCGGCGCAGCGGCGGCATCGTCCGGCGCCGGTCCGTCCTCACCGCCTTCCTGGCTGGCCTTGTACATGGCTTCGCCAAGTTTCATGGAGGATTGCGTCAACGTGGCTGTCGTCGTCTTGATGGCCTCGACGTCATCCGTCTCCATGGCTTCCTTCAGCGCGGCGAGATCGGTTTCAATCGCAGCCTTGTCCTCTTCGGGAATTTGGTCGCCGTACTCGCCGATGTTCTTTTCAGTGGTGTAAACCATACTATCGGCGGCATTGCGCACTTCAATCAGCTCGCGGCGCTTTTTATCATCTTCCGCGTGCGCTTCGGCGTCCTGAACCATGGATTCGATATCCTGATCGGATAAACCACCGGACGCCTGGATGCGGATTTGCTGTTCCTTGCCGGTCGCCTTGTCCTTCGCCGAGACATTGACGATGCCGTTCGCGTCGATATCGAACGTCACCTCGATTTGCGGCAGGCCGCGCGGCGCGGACGGAATGCCGACCAGGTCGAACTGACCCAGCACTTTATTGTCCGCCGCCATTTCTCGTTCACCCTGGAACACCCGGATGGTCACCGCTGTCTGGTTATCCTCGGCGGTCGAAAAGACCTGGCTTTTCTTCGTCGGGATGGTCGTGTTGCGGTCAATCAAGCGCGTGAAGACGCCGCCCAGGGTTTCAATACCCAGGGACAACGGCGTAACGTCGAGCAACAGAACGTCTTTCACATCGCCTTGCAACACTCCGGCCTGAATGGCTGCGCCAACGGCCACGACTTCGTCGGGGTTTACGCCCCGGTTCGGTTCCCTGCCGAAGATTTCCTTCACTGTCTCGAAAATTTTCGGCATGCGCGTCATGCCGCCGACGAGAATGACCTCGTCGATTTCGCTCGCTTTCAACCCGGCGTCCTTCAAGGCCGCCTGACACGGCGCGATCGTGCGTTGCACCAGATCATCGACCAGCGCTTCCAACTTGGCGCGGGTCAGCTTCATGTTGAGGTGCTTCGGACCGGCCTGATCGGCGGTGATGAACGGCAGGTTGATTTCGGTCGCCATCGAACTCGACAGTTCGATTTTAGCCTTTTCGCCTTCTTCCTTGAGCCGTTGCAGCGCCAGTTTGTCCTCGCGCAGGTCGATCCCCTGTTCGCGTTTGAATTCGTCGCACAGATAATCGATGATTGTCTGGTCGAAATCCTCACCGCCAAGGAACGTATCCCCGTTGGTCGACTTCACTTCGAACACACCGTCGCCGATTTCCAGAACCGACACGTCGAAGGTGCCGCCGCCCAAATCGTACACCGCGACGATGCCCGAACCCTTTTTCTCCATGCCATACGCCAACGCGGCGGCGGTCGGTTCGTTGATGATGCGCAAAACCTCCAGGCCTGCGATTTTGCCCGCGTCCTTGGTCGCCTGACGTTGCGAATCGTTAAAGTAGGCCGGCACGGTAATCACCGCCTGGGTGACTTCCTCGCCCAGATAGGCTTCAGCGGTTTCCTTCATCTTTTGAACGATAAAGGCGCTGATCTGACTGGGCGCGTAGGTATTGTCCTTCGTGTCCTGCACCCAGGCGTCGCCATTGTCGCCCGACATGATCTTGTAGGGGACCAGGCCGATGTCCTTCTCGACTTCCTTGTCGCCAAACCGGCGCCCAACCAACCGTTTGATGGAATAGAATGTATTTTCGGGGTTTGTGACGCCCTGGCGCTTCGCCGGATG
>JABJJH010000081.1 GCA_018660965.1 Rhodospirillaceae bacterium
GCGATGAAATTGAACTGAACGCGGTCAAGCGTCTGTTTGGGTCGCATGCCTATGAATTGTCCATGTCATCGACGAAATCAGCAATAGGGCATCTGCTCGGCGCGGCGGGTAGCGTCGAGGCGATCTTTGCGATTAAGGCGATTCAGGATGGCGTTGCGCCACCGACTCTCAATTTGGAAAACCCGTCGGAAGGTTGCGATATCGACCTCGTCGCAAAGGTGGCCAAGGAGCGCAAGATCACGACGGTGCTGTCGAATTCGTTCGGGTTTGGCGGAACGAACGCATCGCTTGTGTTCGTCGCCGGGCCTTGATTTACGACGGCGGTATTTCGCATCCGGCCTCGCCGGTATGATGTCGTCTTAACGGTATCGGCATGAAACGCGCCGCGTCTATTTTATTTTTCGTTGTCATCGCCGCCGCGATATTCGCTGGCGGCGTTTATTTTTGGGCCCAGGATCAGTTCCACGCAGAAGGACCATCGCGTGATTCCATCACGGTGGTCATACCGTCCGGGGCTGGTTTGAAAAAAATCGCACGCATTTTACACGACCATTCGGTTATCGAATATCCGTGGCTATTCGTCATCGGCGCCCGTTATGAATCCGCGCACCGGCAATTGAAGGCGGGGGAATACGCTTTTCCAGCGCGAGTGTCGGCGCGCGCCGTGGTGGCGATGCTGCGAGAGGGGCGAACCGTCGTCCGCTATGTGACGATCCCCGAAGGCTTAACTTCCCGGCAAGTGGTGGATGTGTTGAACAGCGCGACAGGCCTTAAGAGTGTGATTGAACGTGCGCCGCTGGAAGGCTCCCTGCTGCCGGAAACCTATGATTATGCCTATGGCGACGACCGCGCGTTGCTCATACGCAGAATGCGGGAAAGCCAAAACCGGGTTCTGGCGAGGTTGTGGGCGACGCGTCAGGAAAACCCGTTGATTACGTCGATCCGGGATGCGGTTGTGCTTGCGTCCATCGTGGAGAAGGAAACGGGACGCGCCGATGAACGGCCTCGTATCGCGGCGGTGTTCCTGAACCGACTGCGTATTGGCATGCGCCTACAATCGGACCCAACGGTGGCGTATGCCGTGACCGGGGGCCTGCGGACGCTTGGGCGGCCCCTAAGCCGGGCGGATTTGGCCACAGATAGCCCCTACAACACCTATCGGGTAAAAGGATTGCCGTCGGGCCCGATCAGCAATCCCGGACGCGCGGCGATCGAGGCGGTGTTGCGACCGATTCCGACCGACGAGCTGTATTTCGTGGCGGACGGCGCCGGCGGGCATGTGTTCGCCCGGACCTTGAAGGCTCATAATCGCAATGTTGCGAAGTGGCGGCGGTTGCGAAATACGGCGCCGAACTCGATCAAAAATAAGTAACCCTTTGATTATTCCTTGCGTGGCAGTTTACTCACCGCTCGGTCCAATAGGCCCGGCGGTAAGGTCTGCAACAACCAGACCATCGCATATAAGGCGAAGGGGAAGGCGATGCGGCCTCGATTCCGGTCCAATGCTTTGCGGATAATGCGTGCGGCCCGGTCCGCTTCCATCAGCAACGGCATGGGGAAATCATTGGCGTCGGTCATCCGGCTTTTGACGTAGCCGGGACATATCACGGAAACGCCCACGCCGTCGTCACGCAAGGCGCCGCGCAAGCCTTCGCCATAAGACCGAACGGCGGCCTTGCTGGCGCAATAGGCGGGTGCGCTGGGCAGACCCCGAAACCCCGCGAGCGAACTCATGATCGCAATCTGTCCGCGCCCCCGAAGGCGCATGGCGTTGATGGCGGGGTGAACGGTGTTGAAGACTCCGGTTACATTGATGTCAAAAAGGGCGCGAGCTTTCCGGTCCGCATCAACGTCGTCTTCACTGAAGACAGTCTCGCCGGTTACACCGGCGTTGGCGATGACCAGGTCGAGGGGGTGGGATGCGTTAACCGATTCGATCCATCCTTGCATTGCGGCTTGATCCGTTACATCAACAAGACGGGTTTCCACCGTGGCGTCTTTCAAAGTGCAGAGCGCGGCGACGGCGTCGAGGCGGGTGCTATTGCGACCGCTCAAGGCGAGGTGAACGCCTTTCGCGGCGTATTCCAACGCCAACGCCGCGCCCAGGCCGCTCGACCCTCCGGTAATCAATATCGATTGTCCCATTGGATCATTATACAACCCGTGGCGTGGCCGTCACTTCGACGATAGAGCGCCCAATTTGGGCGCCGGGAATACGATGCGACCGGTTGCGGGTCCGCCGTGAATGGATATAGTGCGCGCACGGTTCGGGTGTTGTTAAACGTGGGTGGAGAAACGCGGCTTGATCAATTCAATGACGGGATTTTCTCGGGCGGTGGGCCATGATGATGGCTCCCGATGGGCCTGGGAGTTGAAGAGCGTGAACGCCCGTGGATTGGACATTCGCATTCGTGTGCCGTCGGGGTTTGACGCCGTCGAGCGGGCGGTGCGAGACGGGATCGCCAAACGGTTTGCGCGGGGGGCGTTCAACGTAGCGCTGACCTTGACGCGAATGGAGGGACAATCCGAAATCCGGGTGAATAGGCCACTGCTGGATCAATTCATCGCCCTGGCGAAGGAATATGGCGAAGCGGCGCCAAGTATTGGTTCGTTGCTGATGGTGCGTGGCGTCATCGAGCAGGCGGAGGACGAGGACGACGAAGCCGCGGTCAAGGCGCGTGAGGGGGCCATCCTGGGCGCGTTTAACGAAGCTGTGGACGCCTTGGCGGAAATGCGTGCAGCGGAAGGCCGGCGTTTGGACCCGGTGTTGCGTGAACGGTTGTCGGAAATCGAATCCCTGGTGCGCGACGCCGAAGCCTCCGCGACAGCGCGGCCGGACGCGATAGCGGAACGCCTTCGCACGCAAATTGCTGCTCTTTTGGACGCTGCGCCTGCGAAGTTAGGTGAACAGATGGAGCAACGCCTGGCGCAGGAGTTGGCGGTGTTGGCGACCAAGGCCGATATCCGGGAGGAACTGGATCGGTTGATCGCGCATGTCGCCGCCGCCAGGGATCTCTTGGCGCAGGACGAAGCGAGCGGTCGGAAACTGGACTTTCTCTGTCAGGAATTCAACCGCGAGGCCAATACGCTCTGCTCTAAATCCGGGGATTCGGCGTTAACCCGCACCGGGTTGAATTTGAAAGCGGCGGTGGACCAGCTTCGCGAACAGGTTCAAAACGTAGAATGATTAGGACGCCTTGATGAATGATCCGTTCTCCATTGGCCGCCGGGGATTGATGCTGGTGTTGTCGTCGCCGTCGGGCGCGGGCAAGACGACGATATCAAGGGAAATTCTGGCGAACGACGACAATATCGAAATGTCGGTATCGATGACCACACGCCCCCCTCGAAGGGGGGAAGTCGACGGTAAGGATTACAATTTCACCGACATGGAGAGCTTCAACTTGATGGTGAACAGGCGAGAGTTCCTGGAATACGCCAAGGTGTTCGATAATTATTACGGCACGCCGTCCGGACCGGTGCTGGATGTCCTGGCGTCCGGTCGCGATATCCTGTTCGACATCGACTGGCAGGGGACTCAGCAACTCGCCGAAAAGGCCGGTGACGACCTTGTCAGCATTTTTATACTGCCGCCGTCGATGATGGATTTGGAGCACCGTCTGAAAACACGCGCCCAGGATAGCGCCGAAGTCGTCGCCAGGCGGATGGCGAAAGCCTCGGACGAAGTGACGCACTATGCGGAATACGACTACATCATCGTGAATTACGATATCGCTGACAGCGTCGCGAAGGTGTCCGCTATCCTGATGGCGGAACGTCTGCGCCGGGAACGTCAGGTCGGGTTGGGCGAATTCGTCAAGGGGCTGCGTCAGGGGCGGTGATGTCCGGCATGAGTGCGGCGTACCCCTGAGCCAACGCCGTAAAACCCGCGATGTCGATAGTTTCGGCGCGGCTGGTCGGATCGACTCCGGCGCGCGTCAATAAAGCTTCTGTATCGACGCCAAGTGATTTCAGTGCGCTACGCAGCATTTTCCGTCGCTGTCCAAAAGCGGCGGCCGTTACGGCTTCCAGGCATTTGATGTCGGCGTCGAGGGGCGGCGGCGTACGGGGCGTCAAGGCGACCACGGTGGATTCCACCTTTGGCGGCGGCGTGAACGCCCGCGCCGGAAGGGTCAACAGGCGCTCCGTGCGGCAACGCCAATTCGCCAGCACCGAAAGGCGCCCATAAGTGCGGCTGCCCGGTTCAGCGACGATGCGGTCCCCAACCTCTCGCTGAAACATCAAGGTGAGGCTTGTGTACAAATTCGCATGCGTCAGCCAGTTGATCAGCAACGGCGTTGCAACGTTGTAGGGAAGATTAGCGACAACGCGTCGTGGCGCCGCTCCAAGCGTCGCGAGATCGACATCCCGCGCGTCACCTTGAATGACTTCCAGGCGCCCTTCGCTAGCCTCGACAAGCTCGGCGAGCGCTTCGATACAGCGTGGATCGCGTTCAATCGCCACGACTCGTCGCGCGCCTTCCATTAATAGTGCCCGGGTGAGCCCGCCGGGTCCGGGGCCAATTTCAAATACAGTGCCTGTGGATAAATCGCCGGCGGCGCGCGCGATCCGACGGGTCAGGTTGAGATCGAGCAGAAAGTGTTGTCCCAATCCCTTGCGCGCGGCCAGATCGTGCCGGGCGATGACTTCTCGAAGCGGGGGCAGATCCGCGATTAGCGACGTCATCGTTTATGCGATCGCTTCGGAATGTGGCCGTCGGCTCGCCATATCGGCCGCCGTTTTCAACGCCGCGACCAGACTGCGTTCATCGGCGACGCCAGTACCGGCGATTTCGAACGCCGTGCCGTGATCCGGGGACGTCCGGATAAATGGCAGTCCGAGGGTTATGTTGACGCCGTGAAAGAAATCCAGCGTTTTTAGCGGAATCAAGGCCTGATCATGAAACATGCAGATTGCGGCGTCGTACCCCTTCCGCGCACGATCATGGAACAACGTATCGGCGGGAACGGGACCCCACACGGAAAGCCCGTCGCGTTTTAGCGCCTCTACGGCGGGCTGGATGATGTCGGTTTCTTCCGCGCCAAGCAGGCCGCCCTCTCCGGCGTGCGGGTTCAGGCCTGAAATGACGATATGCGGGGTCGCGATGCCGAAATCGCGCGTAAGGGCGTCATGAACGATCTTCGTTTTTTCGACGATCATCGTCTGACTAATTTCGTTGATGGCGTCGCGCAGCGCCATGTGGACGGTCAAGGGAACCACGCGCAGACCGGGACAGGCCAGCATCATAACGGGCGTATCGTCGCCCCCGGCGCGTTCCGCCAGATAATCCGTATGCCCGGCGTGCCGAAAGCCCTGGCTCATTAAGGCGTGTTTGTGAATCGGGTTAGTCACCATTGCTGACGCCACGCCCTTCTGGACATAATCGACCGCGTCGTCGATGGCTCCAATCACCGCCGGGGCGTTGCGTGGATCGGTTTCCCCGGGCGTCATGTTGCCGGGTAAGGGTCTGGCCAGAACGGGAAGCGCCTGTTCAAATTTGTTTGGTGCGTCTGCAGGGTCATTGATCGGCGCTATTTTGAGTGGCCATTCCAGAGCTTTCGCCAGTCGTTCGAGGCGATCAGGATCGTCGATAACAAAGAAGCAAGGCAGATCGGTTTCGCGCCGGGTCAACCATGCCTTGATGGTGATTTCACCACCAATTCCGGCGGGTTCGCCCATGGTTAGTGCGAGTGGGGCGGGCGCCATTTTAATTTCGCAAATCTATGAATGCGGCGCGCCGAAGGTCGCGCAGGTAACGTTGCGACAAACGCTCGAGCTTTCCGGTCAATAGTTTTTTGCGAATGTCCGCACGTTTCGGCAACTTGACCTTTTTTTCCTGACGGTCACAGACAATAAACATGATGTCATCGCCGGACGCGGCGGTTACGGGCGCACCGAATTCACCGACTTGCAGGGCCTTGACGGCGTCGCGTAAATTTTCTGGCAATTCGCTGATTTTCACTTTTCCAAGCGATCCGCTGGCGGGGGCGCCAACCGCTTTGACCATGTCGTCGAACTTGTCACAACCGGACATGGATTTCCGAATTGCAGTGGCCTTTTCACGCAATGCTGGACCTCCGTCCTTCCGCAGAACGACTTGGCGCAAAGACACCACGGCATCGCCTTTACCGGCGGGTTGCCGAATTTCCCGAAGTTTTAGAATGTGGTAACCCGAGAAGGAACGAATGGGATCGGAAGTTTGTCCCTTGCTCATGGCGCCAATCGCATCGTCGAGCGCTTGATCGAGCCGACCGCGCTGTATCCATCCCAAATCACCCCCAAGCGATGCGCTGGTGTTTTGAGAGAAAGCGCGCGCGAGATTAGAGAATTCAGCGCCATTTTTTAATTGCTCCAAAAGCCGCAAGGCGGTAGCGCGGACCTGACCGTCCTGATCCGGATTGTCGATGGATAGGAAGATTTCCGACACGCGAAATTGCGGTTGACCGAGCTGTTTTTTTATTTGTGACAGCTCTTCGTCGATGTCCTCGGCGTTGATTTGAATTTCGCGTCGCAAACGTCGAGAAACCGTCTTGGACCATGCGATTCGGGCCTTTATCTGGTCTCGCAACGTTGAAATGTCCGTGCCCATTCGGGCCAGCTCAACCTTCAATTTTCCGGTCGGTAAGTTGTTTTGTTTCTCTAAGGCTCTGATGCTTTTGTCGATTTCCCGTTCGCTGACTCGGATATTTTGGTGGTCCGCTTCCTGTAACTGGATTTGTTCATCGATCAGACCACGGATGATCTGTGGCGTTAGTTTTTTCCGTGTTTCCGGCGTATTGGGCAATCGGGTGGATATGATCACAAATCGCATCCGGTGAACGACATCCAGCGCGGACACAACGCGGTCGTTGACGACCGCCGCGATACGGAGGACATTTTGCGCCGACACGGTCGGAATCGCCATAAGCGCGATGCTGAAAATGGCCATCGATACCGCAGCGCGAAGGCGATTGCGCGTTGAATATTTATGCACGCTCATTTTACCGCGGACTCGATTTCGCCAAGATGCTTGAACGTGACCCGGAACACGACGCTGTCCGAGGGCTCGAATTCGGCGTCTTCCGTGAACCGGCGCTCTGCATTGGTCGAAAAGATAAAACATTCGTCCTCATAAATTAACGAAGCGGTTGTGAAAAGCGTGCCGCCGCCTTCGGTTAAATCGCGTTGGGTTGAGAGTGAAACGGACCAGTCTTCGTGGAATTTCGAGAAGAGTGACCATCTAATTTCCTCGCGCTCCTCCAACCCGACATTACTGGCATCATTGTCTATGTAAATATAGTCACCCGATAAGCGCAGCGCATCGTTACCGAGGGAAAATCCGACCTCGTTCCGTTCGAATTCCAGGTCGGCCGCATCCGCGCGAAACCGATATAACAGGTTAACATAGCGGTTTGGACTCAATTGAACCCGGCCCACGAAATCCGATAAGTGGCGTTCTATGCCAACTTCATTAGCGAGATCATCGTCGGCGTGAACGCGATAACTTTGTCCGATGAAGGCGGTCGTTCGACTGTCGCTTTCACCGAAAACACCGAGCTTTACGCCGTAAATCACCCTCTGGCCACTTTCAACCCGGTCCGTACCTGGGAAGCGGTCCGCGCTGAATAGATTGGTGTCGTCGATTTCCACGACGACACTATCCTCACCGGGGATGCGGGTGGGGTTTTGACCGTTTGGTGACAAAACAAGTGCGGCCATCGGTTCGATCAGTTGCCGGAACCGACCTTTTTCGCGAACAAACGGATAGCGCCAGTCCACGGTGACCTGCGGAAAGACTCGACCGGTGAAGCCGTCATCCTCCGTGCTCAATACGTCATTTTGTTTGACGTAGTACAGATCAGTTTGAAGACTGGCCGTCAGAGTGGTGACGAAACCCAAATCGGATGTGAAGGGTGCGCGATAGCCGGTTTTCAAGGAAGCGCGTTGCGAATCAACGCCGTCGCCTCGATACAGGGACCGAATATTCGCGTCGATGCTGAAACGCCCCCCGATCGAGGTTGGGTCACCGATATAGTTGTAATCGAACATTGGCAGGACCAAGGGCGCATTAGGCCGTTGGCCGCTACGCAAGTCCTGGTACAGGTAAGCGTTCGCGCTCGCGTAATTTCGGCCCCAAAAGCCTTCGACGAACGCGTTTGACTCCAGGGTGTTGCCGGGGTCTCCAAAAAATTCGAATCGGTCGAGATAACTTCTGTCGCTGGCGCGGTTCAGATCATAGCCCGCGCGCCAAATATCGTCGATGTCGATACGTCCGACGCTATAGACGTGGCCGCGAATTTCGGCTTCCTGAATCGTTTTTGTAGTGGCGTTGCCGATACGTCGTTCGGCTTCCGCGATGCTGCCGGAAATTTCGAAAGCGCCGTGATCAAAATGCTGGCGGTATTCGCCCGAAAAAACGACGCCTTCGTCCCGTGTATAAATCGGCGCAAATGTAGCGTCGCGGCTGTTGTCTATGGCCCAAAAATAGGGAAGCCTCAAAAAACCACCTACATTGCCGCTACTGCCGAATGACGGGGCCAGAAAGCCGCTTTTCCTGTCCACCGTGGGATCGGGGTGAACGAAATAAGGCGTGTATGCGACAGGAATTCCAAACATTTCGAGAGAAGCGTTCTTGTAGCGAATTTCGCGCGCGCTCTGGTCATGGACGATCCGTTCGGCCTTGATTCGCCATAGCGGCGTGGCGGTCGAGTCGTCGCGGCAAATTTCGCAGGGAGAATACACGGCGCGGGAAAACGTGGTGCGGTTGCCATTCGTGCGGCGCGCGGTAACCGCGGCGAATTTACTGTTGTCCGACAAAAGGACTCTAATTTGCCGGATCACGCCTTCGCGAAGGTCATTTGTGAGTTCCATGTAATCAGCGAATATCGTATCGCCGCTTGGCTCCATCAACACGACGTTGCCTGTCGCGCTGACGGTATTCGTGCGTTGGTGGTAATTCACCATGTCGGCGAACAGAATTCTGGCGCCTTGGGATATTTCGACCTTGCCCCGCGCGGTGACCACGCCGAGCGCATCGTTGTGGCTCATTTCGTCCGCCTGTATGAGGGCGGGCCGCGACGCATCTAATTTCTGCGCTTCTGCCGAGACACCCCACAGGGACGCGGATACAAGCAAACCAATCAGGGCCCATCGACAGATGAACTTTGAATAAAGGATTTTGAAACGCCGGTGCATCATCCGTCCTCAATGTGGAACAGAACGGACAAGCCTAATAACACGCTAACCCCGGCTGGCGTCCAGGCCGCGAGAAGGGTTGGTATACTTGACGACAATCCCAGCGCATAGATTACGTCGGTGACGAAATATAAAATAAACCCGCAAAATACCGCGCCTGTAACCGCGACCGCGCCGCTGCTGCGACGTGTGATGCGCAAGGAGAAGATTGCCGCGATTAACACCATGGCGCCAAAGAGCAAGGGACTCGCCACCAAGGAGTGCCAGTAAAGTTTGTGGCGGTGGGCGGAAAATCCGGCGCTTTCCAGTGTTTCGATGAATTTGGGCAAATCCCAAAATGACATGGTTTGTGGCGACGAGAAACTGTCGAGAATTTTGTTTTCGGTCAGGTTGGTTTCCAGCCGGTATCGTTTCTCAAAAGTAGCGGATTTACTTGGGGCTGTTATCCACGCGTCCTTAATGTCCCAGTAACCATCACGCAGTTGGGCGGTTTCCGCATCAATCCGCCCCCGAAATTTATCGTTATCCTCAAACAGAAATATGATGACGTCGTTAAGCAAGACGTCTTGTTGAGAAACGTAAGCGGCGTGAATGACCGATTGACCGGTTTCATCGGCTTGGCGTAGCCAAAGGCCCGTCTTCGAGACCGACAACAGGCTTGTCGTCCTTTTTAGAAATTGGGATTCCAGTTGCTCGAATTTCGACAGCATGACGGATGCGAATGGATTGAAAAGCGTCACGAGGCCGACTCCCACCAACATCGCGATGCCGATGGCGGGATACAGAAAATGCCATGCCGAAATGCCGGCCGCCCTGGCGACGACAAACTCATTGGCGCGCGCGAGACGCCAAAACGCCATGGTCGCGGCGAATAAAATGCAGAATGGCATGGTTTGCTGCACCAGATGCGGCAGTTTCAACAATGACATGGCTAAAACTGTTTCCAAACCTACTTCGGCCTTGCCGGACGCCCGGCGCATCATTTCGATGCTATCGAAGAGCGTAATGATACTGA
>JABJJH010000245.1 GCA_018660965.1 Rhodospirillaceae bacterium
AGCCTTGATTCAGGAACACGGATTGACCGCCGCCGATATCGCGGAAATCGTCATCCACATGTCCGACAAGGAATCCCATGTGGTCGACAATCGCCACATGGCCGAAATCAACCTGCAATATTTGACATCGGTAATGATCTTGGACGGGACTGTGACCTTCGCCTCGGCGCATGACGACGCGCGCATGGAGGCGGCGGATATTCAGGCGTTGAAGCAACGCATCACCTTGACGCCCGACGCCAGCCTGCCGCGCCGCCAACCCGTCATCGACATCAAGACCCAAGCGGGTCAAACCCTAACGCATCGAACCCCGGCGGTGCGCGGCACACCGGCCAACCCGATGGATCAACAAGAAGTCGCAGACAAGGCGTTCGATTTGCTGTCCGATCCCCTGGGCGCGGACAAGGCGCAGGGGTTGATTGACCGGATATGGAATATTGAACAGGTCGCCAACGCGCGCGATCTACGAACGTTGATGACGCCGCCTACCTAAGACGACCGAACGAATAAAACCGGATTGTATCAGGCGGGCTGTAATTCGCGCGCCTTGGCCTCAATAGACGGCAAAAGCGACGCTATTATGTCTTCGTCCACATCGGCGGCGACGCCGGGATATCCCGCCGCCGCGATCATGTCGCGTATCTTACGCGCCTTCAATACATCCAATGTCCATTCCAGCGGATCCGGCACCACGGTTTTATCAAAGTAAATCCGGTGGTTCTTGTTGCGCGGTCCGTAATGGTAGTGCGGTTCCTTGCGGAAACAATCGAAGGCGAGAAGTTCCGTCTCCTCGAAATTTTCCCCGTTCGGGGTGCCGGACAGATCAGCCATCACGTGGATCGCCAACCCGCCGTCATCGCCCAAAGTTCGCATTTCCAGACCAAAGCGGATGGCGCCCGCTTCGAAAATGTCCGTGCCCCGGTTGTGCTTCACCGTCAACCGGCCTTTATGAAACGCCTTTCGTGCGACGTCCTCGATCTCGCCGAGTTTACTGGCCACCAGCTGCGTATCGATTTTACCGGCAATGTCCTCAAACCCTGCGGCCGAGACCATATCCGGCAATCTTTCCCGCAACTGACGCATCGTCCAGCCAATCGGATTGCCGTCAAGGATAGGGTCCATGCCGCACACCTTGTTCATGCCGTCCGGGTCATAAATGTAATCGCGGTTCACGTCACAGCAATTGAACCGCAACAGGGTGGCGTCTTTACCATCGACTTGCCCGCGTACGAATATCATGACGCCTTGATCCGGCACGCGACCGTGAATGTTGCCGTCCCACTGTTCATGGCGAACGACAATCGAGACGACTCCAGCGTCGAATTTCATACCGCCTTTTTTCATATTTCGTCCCCTTAGTGGCGCAACCGAAACAGATGGTCCCTATCAGTTTCGATCAGTTGCCCCACAAGATCAATGCGTTGGTGGCCTGATTCACGAAAGGCTTGGGAACCAAGCATTTCGATCAGACCACTAGCTACTTATCAGTCATGATCCAAACACCATCCCAATCGTCCGGCGGCGGGCTTTCCATGTAACGCAGACAACGCTCCAGATAGAGGCGCGACGGCGCGTCGGTTTCGCAATGTTGTAAGGCTGATACGAAGGCGCTCATGGCGTCTTTAAAATTCTTGGCGCGATATAACTCCAGGCCGTTCGAGAACGTCTCAATGGTCGCGTTCATGTTTGGAAACGTCGCGTCGTCATAGTGGTCAAGCGCTTCGTAAATGGCGACCGGTTGGGTCTTGCCCTTGACCTGAATCAAATCGAGTTCGCGCACATTGACCGGAATTCCCCCAAGCTCATCAAGCGTCGATTGGCTGAGCAGCACCTTGACGCCATAGGACTTGGTCGCCCCTTCAAGCCGGGCGGCGAGGTTCACGGAATCCCCGATGACAGTGTAATCCATCCGTTTTGGCGAGCCGATGTTGCCCGCGATCAAATCTCCCGTATTCAAACCAACGCCGATGCGAATTTCATCATGGCCATTTTCCGCCCGCTTGGCGTTCAACGTATTCAACACGCGGATCATTTCGTTCGCCACGTGAATAGCGTTGACGGCGTCTTCCTCGCCGGGGAAGGGCACGCCGAAGATCGCCATGATCGCATCGCCGATATATTTGTCCAGCATGCCGCCGCGCTTCAGGATGACATCCACCATACCGGTGAAATAATCGTTCAGCATCGCCACGGTGTCGCGCGCGCCCAAATCCTCGGAAATCGTGGTGAACCCGCGAATGTCGGAGAACAACACCGTCGCGGTTTGCGCCGTACCGCCAAGCG
>JABJJH010000080.1 GCA_018660965.1 Rhodospirillaceae bacterium
AATACCCGATGACGGCGGCGGTTTGGCAACGCGGCATGTGGCAGGACGAATATGGCGTCGCGCCCGGCGACATCCGCTGGCGCACGGGTGGCATGGAACAGCCCGGCCGCGTCGAACGGACGCCGTTCATCCCGCCAGACGGGGTTGACGTTACGCCAATTCCAGTTGAGGCAACGCTGTCGGCGATGTTCGAGGATGGCGAACTCGACGCGCTGATAACGCCGGGCGCGCCGTCCTGCTTTCATCGGGGCGCGCCGAACATTGGCCGGTTGTTTCCCGATTACCGCGCCGCCGAACAAGCCTATTACGCCAAGACCGGCTTGCATCCGATTATGCATCTGGTCGTTGTGCGTGAAAGTTTGGCGGAACAGTATCCCTGGCTGTGCGCGAATTTGTACAAGGCGTTTCGCGAAGCCAAGCGGTTGGCCATAGCCGATCTCGAAAAACTGGGTACGCTGGCGCTTTCCTTGCCTTGGGTGGGGGCGGAGCTGGAATCGACGCGCGCGCTGTTGGGCGATGATTTCTGGCCCTATGGCGTGGCTGAAAACGCCAAGGATATAGAAACGCTGATCCGCTATTCCCATGAACAGGGATTGACCGAACGGCGCCTCGACGTCGCGGAACTGTTCGCGGCGACGACGTTCGAAATCTCCAAGTTTTAAGTCGGCGGGGCCGCGAATTCGGGGTCGCCAGGTCGCCCGATGCGCTGTGGGGACGCCGTGACCGCCGCTTGACTTGAAACCCCAAACCAAGGAAAGTCCGGCGCAACAAATCGGCGTGACTTCGCGCCCGAATTATACGAATTTTGAGAGGTTATCGGTTCATGGCGCACGGAAATTTGCAAAAAACCATCGACGCTGCGTGGGAGGCGGTGGACAGCATTTCACTGGACACCCAGGGTGAGATTCGCGACGCGGTTAATGCGGCGTTAAATCTGCTGGATTCCGGTGAGGCCCGCGTCGCGGAGAAACTGGGCGGCGCCTGGCATGTGAATCAATGGCTTAAAAAGGCGGTGCTGTTGTCGTTTCGGTTGAACGACATGGC
The DNA here is from genome assembly GCA_018660965.1 of Rhodospirillaceae bacterium. GTDB lineage: Bacteria > Pseudomonadota > Alphaproteobacteria > UBA8366 > JABJJH01. The sequence continues at coordinate 1,045 of JABJJH010000080.1, forward strand.
GCCGATCCCCGGCGGGCCGGGCGCGAATGCGCCGTGGTGGGACAAGGTGCCGTCCAAGTTCGAGGGCTGGGGCGAAGCGGAGTTCCGTAGCGCCGGGTTCCGCGCCGTACCGAATTGCATTGTGCGCCATTCCGCTTACATCGCGCCCAGCGTCGTGTTGATGCCCAGTTTCACCAACCTTGGCGCCTATGTCGACGAAGGCACCATGGTGGACACCTGGGTGACGGTCGGGTCCTGCGCGCAGATTGGAAAGAACTGTCACCTGTCCGGGGGCGTCGGCATTGGCGGCGTGTTGGAGCCGTTGCAGGCGGAGCCGGTCATTATCGAGGATAACTGTTTCATCGGCGCGCGGTCCGAAGTTGTGGAAGGCGTCATTGTCGAAGAAGGCGCGGTGCTGTCCATGGGCTGCTTCATCAGCGCGTCCACGAAGGTCATCGACCGGCAAACCGGTGAAATTCATATCGGGCGCGTGCCGGCGTATTCCGTCGTTGTGCCGGGGTCCTTGCCGGGCAACCCGTCGCCGGACGGGCGCCCGACGCCCAGCCTGTATTGCTGCGTGATCGTGAAGACGGTGGACGCGCAGACCCGGGCGAAGACGTCCATCAACGATCTGTTGCGGGACTAGGGCCTCGGCATGATCGATCCTGTCGAACTGGCTCGCAACCTGATCCAGTGCCCCAGCGTGACGCCCGTCGAAGGCGGCGCGCTGGATTTGCTGCAGCGTACGTTGGAGGGCATGGGGTTCACCTGTCACCGGTTGCTGTTTTCCGAAGACGGCACGCCGGACGTTGACAATCTCTATGCGCGGCTGGGCGACAGCGGCCCGAATTTCTGCTTCGCGGGCCATACGGACGTGGTCCCGACGGGGCCGGTGGATGAATGGTCGGCGGATCCGTTCGCTGCGGACGTGCGCGACGGCGTGCTGTACGGGCGCGGCGCCAGCGACATGAAGGGCGCCATCGCCGCCTTCGCCGCCGCA
>JABJJH010000079.1 GCA_018660965.1 Rhodospirillaceae bacterium
GAAAGCAGTTGAAACATTCGATGTTGTCATCGTTGGAACCGGCGCCGCCGGATTAAGCGCGGCCCTGACCGCCGCCGTTAAGGGCGCGCAGGTGCTTGTGTTGGAAAAAGCGCCGGTCGTCGGCGGCACGACGGCCATGTCGGGCGGATGCATCTGGGTTCCGGGGCATCACCATATGGCGCGGCTGGGCGTCCAGGATTCCCGTGATGCGGCGCTGACCTATATTCGCGCCGTCTCGCCGGACGGGTGGCATAATTCGGAAGAACCGCTGTGGGCCAAATTCGTCGATCAGGCGCCGGATATGTTAAAATTCGTCGAAGCGCACACGCCCATTCGCTTTACCTCTAACCGCGATCCGAACCCGTATGCCGAACTTCCCGGCGGCATGGCGTTCGGGCGAAACGTGTCCGCCGCGCCGCTGCGAATATCCCAATTGGGTGAATGGCGCGACAAAATCCGCAAGCCGACCATGGACATTAGGCTGAATTACGAAGAAGTGGTCGATACGCATTTCTACGCCAACCCGAAAAAGGGGATGGTGCGGTTTTTGCCGCGCTTGATGTGGCGCAAACTGTTGGACAAGCGCGTGCGCGGCAACGCGTTGACGATTGGATTGCTGAAAGGGTGTCTTGATAACGATGTGGACGTCCGGTTGAACGCTTCGGCGCAACGTCTGGTGCTCGATGACGGCGCGGTGACCGGGCTGGAATACGATCAGGATGGGCGGGCGAAGACGGTCAACGCGTCCAAAGGGGTCGTTCTGGCCAGTGGCGGCTTCGAATGGAACGACGACATGATGACTGAACATTTCCCCGGACCGGTCGAATGGCGCGCCAGTCCCTCGACCAACACCGGGGACGGTCAACGCATGGCCGCCGAAGCCGGGGCGCGGCTTGATCATATGGATCAGGCGTTGATCATGGGAACGACGCCGGTGATGTACGAAGGCCGTCTTCAAGGGCAACCAGCGGCGGATTATTTCCTGCCGCATTCGATGATCGTCAACCGCCACGGGCGCCGGTTCGTGAACGAAAAGCAGATGAATATCGGCCTCGCCTTCGCCGAGATGGACCCGGCGACCGGCGCACCGGCGCACCTGCCCGCGTGGCGCATTTACGATGGACAATTCGCGGCGAAGTATCCCCATGCGCTGCCCAACAAGGCGATTGACGGAAACCACTTTCGCGCTGATGCGCTGGCTGACCTGGCGCGTCAAATTGGCGTCGATCCCGATGGGTTGGTTGCGACGGCGCAGCGGTTCAGCGCCTTTGCCCGCGCGGGCGTGGACGAAGATTTCGGACGCGGCGCCACGATCTGGGATCGCAACCGGGGCGGCGACCCCACCCATGAACCGAACCCGACCTTGGGCGCGATCGAAACGCCGCCGTTTTACGCGATGCCGTTCAAGGCCAGTTTTCTGGGCACCAAGGGCGGCGCGCGCACCAACGAAAAAGGCCAGGCCTTGCGCGAGGACGGGTCGCCGATTGAAGGCCTTTACGCGGCGGGCAACGTCATGGCGAACTCCTTCGGCTCCAAGGGCGTGGGCGCGGGCACCACTCTGGGACCGTGCCTGACCTGGGGCTACATCGCGGCCTTGAATGCGGTGAATTAGGACCTCAGACTGCGCTGTTGCTGGCCGTCATCGTCAAAATTGGCGGGGTTCAGCCAGGCCTCGAAGGCGTCTTTCAACGCGGGCCATTCATGGTCGAGGATCGAGAACCAATCGGTGTCCCGGTTACGGTTTTTGTATGTCGTGGCCTGACGAAACCGGCCTTCATAGGTGAAGCCCAACCGTTTGGCCGCCTGGCGTGACGGTTCGTTCAGCGAATCGCATTTCCATTCATAGCGTCGGTACCCCAGTTCATCGAAGACGCGGCGCATCAACAGATACATGGCTTCGGTCGCTATCGGGGTTCGTTGCAGCGCCGGGCTGTAATGAATGGCGCCGACTTCGATTGATCCAACGGCGGGGTCGATCCGCAAATACGAAGCAACGCCCAACGCCTTGCCTGTTTCGCGATTCAGAATCGCGTGATGCACCCACCCTTCCATGGCCTCCTTTTGGGTGCACCAGCCTTGAAAGGCCGCAAAGTCGGTAATCGGTTCAGAGGGTGAATACGTCCAACTTCGTCCCAATTCGTCGGCGGCGAAGGCGTCGAACAAGTCCCTGGCGTGGCGCTCCGTGTTCAGGGGCTCCAACCGGCACCAATGTCCGTCCATGGGTTGGCGCGGCGGTGGCGATGCGGGCGTCCAGCCGGGCAGTGGCGCGCCGATGGGTTGTCCCAACGCGTTGGTGTGATTGGTCATGGCCTTATTCGCTCTTGAGAGTTGGTGTCAGCACGTACTTATAAGCCGGGCTGTTCATAAATGAAGGTCCAATAGGGCGACTGGGGCAGGGGCCAATTGCGCTTTATCATTGATTAGGCTGTCAAAGGACGCGAGCGTCGAATAAATTCCAATGCGAAACAGGAGTTGAGGCATGTTGAAAATTTGGGGCCGGGCGAACGGTTCGAACGTCGTCAAGGTCATGTGGTGCGTCGGCGAGTTGGGAATCGAACACGAGCGCATCGATTGGGGCGGCAGGTTCGGCGGCAATGACGATTCCGCCTATCGGCGTCTTAACCCAATGGGCACATTGCCGACAATTGTGGAGGACGACGGGTTCACGCTTTGGGAGTCGGGCCCCGTGGTTCGCTACCTTAGCGCCAAGCACGGGTTGGGGGCGCTGTGCCCGGACAGCGGTCAGGGGCGGGCCGAGGCCGAAAAATGGATGGATTGGAGTTCGTTGAACCTGCATCCCTTCAACCGTGTCTTCACCTTCAATATGTTCATATTGCCGCCGGAAGAACGCGATTCGGACGCTATCGCCACCGCCGCCGCGCGCGCCGCCGAAATGTATGACGTGCTGGATCGTCATTTGGCGGACCGCGCGTATCTTTGTGGCGACCAGTTCACGATGGCGGATATCCCCGCCGGGTCGCTGACCCATCGCTGGATGGAGCTTGCGCCGGAACGGCCCTCCCACCCCAATGTCGAAGCCTGGTACGAGCGGCTGAAGGCGCGTCCCGCCTATCGCGAACACGTCATGTCCGTGACCCCTGGTCATTAGAGCTAGGGAACGCAGTATGGACGCTATCGAGTGGATCGACCCTTTCGAAGGCTTCGTCTATCGAGACGAGACGATGATGGTCGACGCGGACGAACACGCCCGCGCCTTGACCGCATGTGGGATCGACCCGTCGCTGTTCGGCGATAAAGCCGACCCGTCATTCTTTATCGCCGAGGCGATCCAGGCAGGCGTGCGCAGCGGAATTACGTCCGACGGAAACGTCAATATGGTCCAATCCCTGGTGCAGCGCCGCCCGGTTGAGCTGGGCGAGACGCTGCGCATTCACGGGCGCATCACCGCCGTGCAGGAAGTGGCGCGCGGATGGACCGTCGATACCGACGTTTCCTTCGAGGGTGCGGACGGCGTTCACGCGATTTCCGCGAAACGGCGAACCCTGAAACCCGATCCTGATAAAGTTGGCGCCGCTAAAGGAGGCGCGGGGGAAAGGCCGCCGCCGGTTGTCGAGGACCCGTTGGCGTTGGAGGTCATTGGCGAGCACACCCTGACGCCCGCCATGGTCACGGCCTACCGGTCGGACGGCAATCGAATCCATTTCGACCCCGTCGCCGCCCAGGAAGCGGGCTTCCAGGCGCCGATCATTGGCGGCGGCATGGGGGTGCATTACCTGATGGCGGCCATTTGGGGACGCGGCGAACCCGCCGAATTCGATCTCGACATCTACTTCAGGCGCCCCGTGTTCTGGGACGATGCGGTTACCGTGCGGGTCGACGGCGCTCGAGACGGAAATTGGCGCGCGATTTGCCTTACGAAAGGCGAGGCGAAGGGCGAGAAGGTCGTGACCGAGGCCCGCATTAACACAATCGCGTAAGGACAAGAACCGACTATGAAGACCGATATCGGCAATCGCTTTTTGTTAAATCTGCTCGCCATCGCTGTCGTGGTGTTGGTGTTTTATTTCATGGGGTTTTCAACATTGGGCCCGGCGTGGCGGCAGCCCGGCGGACCGTTTTTGTATTTGATCGCCGTCGCCGGGGCGTTGTTGTTGCTGGTGTCGGTGATGTTCCTCGTCGCCAAGCGAACCGGTCGAGGGTCGCCCCGGTTCTGGTTCATCGCTCATGTCGTGGCGGCGACGGCGGGATCGGTCCTGGTCGTAATTCACGCCGCCCGCGCGTTTGATGAAGCGCCCGCGTTATTGCTGCTGGCGTTGGTCGGGTTGATGGGCCTGGGCGTCTGGGCGCGGGTTCATCTGGCGAATCGGATGGCCGGGACGTTCGCGACCAAACGCGGGGGGTTCGCCGCCGCCGACCCTGAATTGACGGATCGCCTGAAAAATCTGATCGAGGAAAAGCGCTCGGTGCTGGCGCGCCTTGATCCTAACGCGTCGGAAGCGCTTTTTTCGGTGACGCTGGCGCATTGGCTGCGGCGACCGGCTTTGGCGATGGCCTACCAAAGGCTGGCGCGCACCGAAGAACGCATGGTCGGCGCCCGGCGGTCGGTTGGCGCGGGGCAGGCGTGGTGGCGACCGCTTCATATGGCGCTGGCGGGAATTTTCGTGGCGGGTCTGTTGACCCATATTGTTGTTGTGACGTTTTTCGCGGGGTATGTCGCGGAAGGCGGGGACATTTATTGGTGGCACATTACGGCATGGTAAAAATTAGGAACAAAAATTATGGCGATTGACCAACCCAACGCCGGGGAACGCCTGTCCCTGATGATCGATATGGCGCGCTGCACCGGCTGCAAAAGTTGCGAGGTCGCCTGTAAACAGGAACACGGACTCGGCTCGGGCGTTTACCGCAACCGGGTTTTATGGCTGTCCGGGGATCAGGCGCCGACGTTGGATTTCCTGACCGTGACGTGCCAGCACTGCGAACGTCCGGCTTGTCTGCGCGCGTGTCCCGTCAATCCCAAGGCGCTATCCAAGGACCCGGTGACCGGCGTCGTCAGCGTCGATGAAGACCGCTGCACCGGGTGCGGCGAATGCGTCGTCGCCTGTCCCTACGGCGCGATTGGCTATGACCCCATCGACCATCACGCGGTCAAGTGCGATTTGTGCGCGGATCGCCGCGCGGACGGGTTGGGACCGGCCTGCGCCAGCGTCTGTCCGGGCAAGGCTATCCAGTTCGGGATACGGGACATTCTGGTGTCCCAGGCGGAAGAGTCGGGCCGCGCCTCGGGCGAACATGATCCGTTCCTGCTGGGGCCGGGCACGGTGTATCTGGAACCGCTGAAAAAGGACACGGATGGTTCGGCGTTGACCTTGGCCGCGTTGGCGCGCCGGGATGGTCCGGCGTTGATGGATGATCCGAAAGCGCGCGCCCAAATGGGGACCGACCCGACCGAGTTTCCCTATCGCTATCCGCGCGAGGAACGAACCCCGGATCGCGTTGAACCGGGGGGCTGCGCGCTGTGTTTCAATTGCTGCACGACGAAGTTTCATTTTCGCGGCGACCGTCTGGTGCGTATTACCGGGAACGAGGAAGACCCTTTGTTGCAGGGGCGCGTCTGTCCGAAATCGCAATTGTCGGCCCAACTCCATACCAGCGACAAGCGGCTGACCCAGCCGATGAAGCGTATCGGCAAACGCGGCGCCAACGAATTCGAACCGATTTCCTGGGATCAGGCGCTGGACGAAATCGCGGCGAAACTAATCAAGCTACGTGACAAGTACGGCAGTGAAACCCTGGCGCTGTTTTCCGGCACACGGACGGGGATCATGGTGAACCGGGGTTATCTGCGACTGTTCGCGCAAATGTGGGGCACGCCGAACATCGAATCGACCGAAGCATTCTGTTCGGCGGGCAAGAACATGGCCTACACCATGATTCAGGGCGCGGGCGGTTCCGGCAACACGTATACCGAAGGCGACATGGGCTCGGCGGCGATGTACGTCTTCATCGGTGATAATCAGGCGGAAACCCGCCCGGTGTATTTCGGCATGATCAACGATTGGCGTCTGCGCAACGGGGCGCGCATGGTGGTCGTCGATCCGCGTTTCACGGTCACCGCCAGCAAGGCGGATGAATGGCTGGC
>JABJJH010000263.1 GCA_018660965.1 Rhodospirillaceae bacterium
CACAACCCCGCCGCTGCCGAAGCGCTCGCCGCCATGGCGCGGGACTGGCGCGACCGCCCGCTCCATCTGATCGTCGGTATGTTGAATTCCAAGGATGGCTTGGGGTTCTTGCGTCCCCTTGCCCCCCTTGTCGCCACCGTGCAAACGGTCGCCGTGCCCGGCGAAGCCGCAACGGTCAGCGCGGAAGACGCCGTCAGGAGCGCGCGCGCCTTGCACATAAAAGCGACGGCCGCTTCCAGTCTGGAAGCGGCCGCACAAAACTTATCGGATATTATCGATGGACCGGCGCGTGTCCTGATTTGTGGCTCGCTTTATCTCGCCGGCGCCGTTCTTTCCCAAAACGGGTAAGGATCAGGACTTTTCCCTATACGACGGATTCAACCCATTGCGCGAGTTGACTTTTGGGCAGCGCGCCGACTTTCGTCGCGGCGACCTGACCGTCCTTGAACAGGATCAAGGTTGGAATGCCGCGAACGCCATATTTCGCGGGCGTCTGCGGATTATCGTCGATGTTCAACTTCGCAACCGTCAGACGGCCATTCAGGTCACCGGCCAGTTCTTCCAACGCCGGGGCGATCATCTTGCAGGGGCCGCACCATTCGGCCCAGAAATCCACCAGAACCGGCGCGCTCGACTGAAGTACGGACGTATCAAAGTCGTCATCGGAAACCTTAACAGTCGTCATATTATTATCCTTCCCCTTGTTAGCGTTGGTTTCACCCAGTCTAACCGATCACGGCGCCTTTGTGGACTCAATTGAACCACCGCTAACACGATCAAGCAGATGCTGGCCTAATGACATAATGCGCGGACCATCGGTCCACAAGAGGGCGCAAACAATATCTTTTTCAGGCCATATTTGCCTCAAAATGTCCCGATATGCGGCCATTTGCCTAAGATATACCGGGGAAACATCGCTTTGCCGGGTTGGCGGCGGGCGATTGGTCTTGTAATCGACGATCAAAACATCGTGTTCGCGAATCACCAGCCGATCGACCTGCCCGGAAACGATTTCCGGACCGTCGGGTCTGTCGATTGTGCCGATAACAGGGACTTCCGCACGGCTGTTCGGGCCAAAAAGAGGCTGAAATTCAACCGATTCGAGGATTTCCATGACTTCTTCCGTCGTCGTGCGCTGGTCGGCCTCGACAAGGGGGGATCGTTCCAGCAAGCGCGCACAGGCGGCGCGCCGATCCGATTCGGCAATATCGGGCAGGGTTTGCAGCAATCGGTGAACCTGTAACCCCCGCTGGAAACGGGCCTGGTCATCGGCCTGCAGCGGCGAATGCACCGGTGGCGGATCACCGCTTGGCCGTGACGGCGCGATGGGCCGCGGCGGGGACGGTTCGGGCGGCGGCGGTTCGCGCATCCAGCGTTCAAGACCGGCTTCGGGTTCAAGGGCGGCTTCCACCGTTCCGTCGAGTTTCGGCGGGACCGACTGCGGATTGGACAACCGCAGACCCGGTTCCGCCGCGTCGATATCTTCATGGGCCTCGTCATTGATGGGCTCGCTGATTTCCGATAACCCGTCTTTAACAAGGTTATACCAGCAGCCATCGGGTAATTTCCGCTCCCCCTGCCAACCGCAGACATAAAGCCGGTCTTCCGCGCGGGTCATCGCGACATAAAGCAAGCGGCGGTATTCCTGATCGCGCAACTGGTCGACCTGCGCGCGCGCCGTCCGGCATAAGCGGTCTTCATAAGCGCGGCGCGGCGGCCATAACAGCATATCATCGGGCCACAGAATTCGCGGGCCTTGCGTCGGCTTCGTCGTGGTGTCCGGCAAAATGACGATTGGCGCCTGAAGACCCTTGGCGCCGTGAACCGTAATGACCCGGACTTCGTCGCGTTCGCCCTGTTCCATGTCGCGCTTGACCGTGGCCTCGCCCGCCTCCAGCCAGTGCAGGAAGCCCTGCATCGACGGCGCGTTGAGGTGATCGTATTGCAACGCAAGATTCATGAATTCGCCAACCGGGTCTTCCGCTTCGGGTCCAAGCCGCGCGACGATTCTTTGCTGTCCGGTTTCACCGTCGATGTTCGGCGTCTGCAACACCTGGGCGAACAGTTCATAGGGCGGAATGAAGTCAATTCGGGACAGAAGGTTTCCCAGCCAGGTGCGCGCCTGCGCGAAGCGCGGCCCCGTTCGCGATAATACCGTCAATCGCCGCCACAGGTTAACGTCGCCGCGATCATAGGCGAGGGTGAACAGATCGTCGTCGTCCAA